>REDE01000127.1 GCA_007693635.1 Flavobacteriales bacterium
GGCTTCCGCTCCGTCGGGATTGAGAATGGGAATAAAGCCAATAGTCAGCTTTTCCTCCCAGCTCGAATGCGAATTTAACCAAAGTAAAAGATCAGACAAGGCAAATGAAGCGGTGCTTTCGTTGCCGTGCATTTGTGTCCAGATGATTATACGGGTAGCTCCTTTTCCCTTTTGAAAAAAACGAATGGGTCGCTGCAAAACAGAAGTTGCTTCGTTCGTGCAGCTCCACGTAGAAAGGAGATTTGCCGTTTTTGCGTAGAAACGCTCCGCAGTTAGATAGGGATGCGTTTCAAGGTCGGCAAAAGTATCCATGTATCAAAAGAGTTTATCAATCAAAGCCTCGATGCTATACCCTTCGGCTTCTGCTTTGTAGTTGCGCACCACACGATGACGCAAAACAGCTTTTGCTACGGCACGCACATCTTCAATATCCGGTGACAGTTTACCTTGGAGTAAAGCATAGCACTTTGCCCCATTTATTAATTGTTGTCCGGCTCTTGGTCCAGCTCCCCAGCTAAAATATTGATCAGCTATTGTATTCCCCTCTTGGCCAGGGCGGGTTTTTCGAGCCAATTGAACGGCGTATTTCAATACGTTATCTGCCACGGGAATACTTCGCAACAAATTGCGAATCGCTAATATTTCGTCCCGCTGAATGATTTGTTGAATATCGGCAGTTAACGAACCTGTTGTGCGCTTGACAATATTCATCTCCTCTTCCTCACTTGGGTAGTCGACAAAAATGCTAAACATAAAGCGATCGAGCTGAGCTTCTGGCAGAGGATATGTTCCCTCTTGCTCAATGGGATTTTGAGTTGCCAACACGAAAAAAGGATCCGGCAAGACCATGCGTTTTCCGCTTACCGTTACCGATTTCTCTTGCATTGACTCAAGGAGTGCCGCCTGCGTTTTTGGTGGCGTACGGTTGATCTCATCGGCGAGAATAACATTGGCAAAAACAGGTCCTTTCACAAATGAAAACTGACGGTTTTGATCGAGAATTTCACTTCCGGTAATATCCGAGGGCATCAAATCCGGAGTAAATTGAATTCTCGAAAAATCCAAACCTAGGGTCTTGGCAACGGTTTGCACCAAAAGTGTTTTTGCCAAACCCGGAACACCAATAAGTAAAGCGTGTCCGCCGCTAAGTAAAGCAATTATCAATTCGTCCACAACTTGGTCTTGCCCCACAATAACTCTGGCGATTTCCTTACGCAGATTCTTGTAGGTATCCTGAACGCTTTTGGCTAATTCGAGATCTTCAGTAGAGCTATTTTGCATGAGTAGTAGTTTTTTCGTTTTGGAGCCAATTATTTCTAAAGCTACAACTAAATTCCTCCGTGTATATGCGCACGTAGGTATTGCGTATCTTCTGATCGGTCCATTGATTCATACGACGTTCGTTATGCCTTTGCGCAGCCAAACTCTTTATAAACTGATAATCGTCTTTCAAGTTGGCTTTGTGGGGTTCAATCTTACGATGCAGCTTCACTAAGCGGAAACCCTCCTTACTGTCAGGGGTACGAAAGAAAGTTGCAGGACTCAATTTACCTTCTTCCAAACGCTCAACGATAAGAAAAAGATCGCGTCGAAGATCTCCCATTTCCCAACGGGGCTCACCAGTTTGAGGATTGCTCATCAAGCCTTTATTAAACTTTGTATTATCATCCTGCGAAAAGCGTTCTACAGCTTGTTCAAAAGTCAAAAAACCCTCGGCGATTAAGTCGCGAATGGAGTCTAATTTTTTCTGCGTATCCTTTAAATTTTGCTCTGAGATTTTTGGACGAATCAAAATATGACGCACATCCAATTCTTCACCTCTACGCGCAAGTAACTGAACAATGTGGTAGCCAAACTCGGTTAAAAAAGGCTCCGAAATCTGTCCGCGCTGAAGATTAAAAGCAACGGCTTCAAATTCTTTAACAAACTGTCCACGCTTAATACCCTTATACTCCCCTCCACTTTTAGAAGAGCCTGGATCTTCAGAATACAGAACCGCCAACGACGAAAAGCTGCTTCCACTTAAGATGCGCTCGCGGAGTTCATTGAGTTTATCAATAGCCTCTTTTCTGGCCTCCGGATCGACCTCCGGATAAATGACCAACTGGGAAAGCTCAACTTGTGCATTGATTAACGGGACACTATCGATATGCAGATTGCGGAAAAACTCTTGAACTTCTGAGGGGGTAACTTCCACGTTACGAATAATTTTACCACGCATTCGGTCGGCCACCAGGTTATCGTGAACAATGCTCTGGAGCATTTCTTTAATCTCGGGAATGGACTTACCGTAATATTCAGCTACACGCTCTTCAGAGCCCATTTGCTGCGCCAACATTTTCAATCGACCGTCTATTGTGGCTTCAATCTCATCATCACCCACTACAACACTATCGACCTCCGCTTGGTGAATAAGTAATTTCTCAAAGAGTAACTCCTCAAAAACCTCGCATAGGTCTTCTTTCTTGTTGGTGAGAAATCCCTGTCGAACATAATTGGCGTGCCGCTCCTCCACGTCGGATTTGAGGATGATGTTATTACCTACAACACCAACTATCCCGTCGGCAAGTACCTGAGCTTTTGAAAAAACCGGTAAAATAGCCAACAAGACGAAGCCATTTTTAATAAATCTCTGCCACATTTTTGGTAATTCCATCTTTAAATATTTTTTGTTCGAGTTTTTCTAAAATCTCCAATCTGCGCTTGTTCATCAAAATAGAGCGAATACTTCGCTCGACATACGTCATTGGCGCTTCTGACTCCTTGAGTTTATATTCCAAAATATTGATGAAGTATACGTAAAGATCGTCTGAAAACCTCAATTTATTTTTCCTAGCGAGAAACTCGTTGCTGTGTCCCTGAATGACAGGGAGCTCACGCATCAATTCATTGAAATTCATCCAAATGGTATCGTCGGTAAAATACATTTGCGCCGCTTGTACCGCAATATCGAAGAGTTCCTCGCGGTCATTTTCCTTATTGCTGAAAAACAAATTTTCTATTTTCCTTAAATTGGGGACATCATTTGGAAAAACCGCATACTCCACACGAAAAATATTCTCCTTAAGCAGGAATTGCGAACGGTTTTCATCGTAGTAGCGATTGATTTCTGCTTGATCAATAATGGTATCCAAATTTTCAGACAAAAATGCCTGTTGATAAGCAAAAATCATCAAATCGCGTCGGTAGTCTTCGATTTGCAAATCAAATTGCTTTTGTTGCTCCGTCAGATTGAATTCCGCACGTTGCAAGAGCAGCTGATCTTTAACCCATCGGTTGACGAATCGGTTGACAACTTGAACGCTGTCGAGCGAATCGCTAGGGATTTCCACACCCCGAATTCGAATTTCCTCCCAAGTGAGAACTTTTTCATTCACCCGTGCTAATACAGCAACATTTGAGTCCTTGCGAAAGGTGAAATCGCAAGAACCCAAATGGAGTGCTATTCCAAATACAACAAGCAAGAAATTCAGCGGCTTTTTCAGCATTGGATTATTTAGCCTTTAAAATTTTTGGTTTAATTTCTTCGAAGACCTCACGGTTGATGCGAACTTCAAACTCACCTCTCAAGCGTTCAACCCATTGTTCTTCAAGTTCGATCTGATACGCTGCACTGGCTGCTCCCCAAGCTTCTTTCAATTCTTTAGGAGCTGCTGGCATAAATTCACGCACCTGAATCACACGTAGCATATTATCACCAGCATCCGCAACCACTGAACGGGTATTTCCCCACACAGCATCGAGTTCGGCATAGGTTCCTCGAGTTACAGTTGCTGAATCAATCCTCACGGCCAAGGCATTGTTTTGGGATGCCTTTTGTACCAGCTTATCTACAGATTTATTCCGAGCAAGTCGCTTTTGTAATTTACGAGCAAGTTTGGAGTCATTTGTGGTATAGGTGTGGATACGGGCACGATCTGGCCACTGAAAACGATCTTGATTTGCAGTAAAAAAGGCAGTAAGACCAACAGTATCCGTCATACTTGGGCGCCAAATTTCTTTTTCCATCAATTCAAAAAGCAGAATACCGTTGCGATACTCGTTAACCAGATAGCGGAATTCGGGATATTTTCTTTCCAAATTTTCGTCTTCATAGGCCAAAACCTTTTCGTCGACCCAATTGCGAAAATGTGCATGCCCTACTCCAAGTTTGTTATCGCCCTGTATGTTGTTGGAATTATTGGCAATGTACTTTGCAAATTCCAATTGTCCAAACGAGCGATCAGCCAATGAAAATAAGGGAGCGTCCTTCAGTGAGGCTGGGACTTCGTATCCCTTAGACATGAAATCGTTGGGAAGCGAATTTAAAAAGCGGTCGAGATTACGCTGATTGACTTGGTAATTATATTCTGATTTGAGTCTATCAATTGCTGAACGACGACTAAGATTAGAGCGCTCATCTCTTTGAACACGTTGGGCCAAGGTTGGGCGCACCTCTTCAAAAGCACCGGGGCCTACACGCTCCAAGACTTTAATAATATGCCAACCGTAGGGCGTTCGCACTGGCTGCGAAACATCGCCTTTTTTCTCTAGGGCAAAAGCAGCCTCCTCAAATTCAGAGACCATATCATTGATTCCAAAAGCTTGGAGTTCACCTCCTTTGCTTGCCGTATTTCGATCCTCAGAGTATTGACGAGCCAGGGTTTCAAAAGACTCGCCGCCTTCTTTTAGTTTTCGGTAGACTTCTCGTATTCGAGCCTCAGCAGCTTCAGCTTGCTGGGGTGTACTCTTATCGTTGGCGATGGCCATAATATGCGCAACTCGAATAGTTCCACGAGCAATTCGCTTATCGGTTGGCATCACTACGTGGTAGCCAAAACGCGAGCGAACGATTCGACTAACTTTATTAACATCCGTTTGATAGGCCGCAGATTCAAATGGATAAACCATATCGAAAACTGTAAAGTACCCCAAATCGCCATTGCGTTTTGCTGAATAATCGTCGTTGGAATATTTTTTAGCTAATGCTCCAAAATTGCTATTATCTGGCGCCAATTCACTTAAAATCTTGGTGATTTTACGAAAGGCGGCCAATGTGTCTGCCGGCGACGCGTTTTCATCGACGGCAATCATAATGTGCGAGGCGCGAATATCTGTTTTTGAGCGCTCATACGCCTCATAAATAAGTCGGCCATCCATTGATTTATCCATCAAATAGGGCTTAGCCAATTGTCCTCTGTAAGCCAAGAACTCATTGCGCACGTTAGGTAAAGTATCCAAACCTTTGCGTTGCGCATCTTTTACTTTGAGCATAAAATTGATATACAGCTCAAGGTATTCTTCCGGTGTTTTAGGATCGACTTCCTGACCAATTTCTCTGTTCTTATTGTAAACAGCAGAAAACTCGCCTGCAGTAACCTCCTCTCCGTCAACCGAAAAAATCACTTTTTCCGACCATTGCGCAGATAGCATTCCCACACAAATTGTTAAAGCAAATACCAGATATTTTCTCATAGAAACAGATTTTGAAAAAGACAAATTAGAATAAAAATTGGTTAAAAAACAATGCGTAAAAGTAAAAAGGTGCTTGCAAAGAACAAGCACCTTTACTTTTAAAATTCCTTAATTTTGAAAATACACAACAATCGACTGTTATTTTCGGCTATAATTAGGTGCTTCACGTGTTATAACAACGTCGTGTGGATGGCTTTCGTGTACACCGGCGGCAGTAATTCTGCAGAAGCGTGCTTTTTCTTGTAAAGCCTCGATATCTGGAGCTCCACAATATCCCATACCCGCTCTCAACCCACCAATAAACTGGTAAATAACCTCGGATGCTTCTCCTTTGTAAGGTACGCGACCGACTATACCCTCGGGGACTAATTTTTTAATATCGTCTTCCACATCCTGAAAGTATCGGTCTTTGGAACCACTCTGCATGGCTTCAACAGAACCCATACCGCGATAAGTCTTATATTTTCTTCCCTCGTAGATGAGTGTTTCACCGGGAGTTTCCTTAGTTCCGGCCAACAAACTACCAAGCATCACACTAGAAGCTCCGGCTGCTAATGCCTTTACTATATCTCCAGTGTAGCGAATTCCCCCATCGGCAATGACTGGAATTCCTGAACCTTTAATTGCATTGGCGACTTCCATAACAGCGGTGAGCTGAGGAACACCCACACCGGCAACTACACGCGTGGTACAAATTGAACCCGGTCCAATCCCCACTTTCACTGCATCTGCACCAGCATCGACCAGATATCTTCCGGCTTCCGCTGTAGCAACGTTCCCTACCACCACATCGATGGAAGGAAATTGAATTTTCACACGTTTTAAGGCATCTACTACCCCGCGAGAGTGACCGTGTGCCGTATCGATAATAACGGCATCTACATTTGAAGCTACCAGTGCCGCGACACGTTCCAATACGTCACCTGTAACTCCTACCGCCGCCGCAACGCGCAATCTGCCGTGTAAATCTTTGTTAGACTGTGGCTTTAGTTTGAGTTTGGAAATATCTCTAAAGGTAATCAACCCTACCAAAGTTCCGTCCTTACGTACAACTGGCAATTTTTCGACCTTGTGATTTTGCAGAATGACTTCAGCTTGTTCCATCGAGGTGTTTTCGCTAGCCGTAACCAAGCGATCTTTTGTCATTACCTCATCGACCAAACGATCGTCATTACGCTCAAATCGAAGGTCTCTATTGGTAAGAATGCCCACAAGCTTCTTTTGATCATTAACGATTGGAATACCACCGATTTTATACTCGGCCATAATGCGCTTTGCCTCGCCTATCCGATTGAGAGGACTGAGCGTAACGGGATCGAGAATCATCCCACTCTCTGCGCGTTTTACCTTGCGGACTTCAATGGCTTGCTGTTCGATGCCCATATTCTTATGCAAAACACCAATACCACCTTCCTGAGCCATGGCAATTGCCATTGAAGACTCGGTGACGGTATCCATTGCCGCACTGATAATTGGGGTGCGCAAAGCAATGTTTCGTGAAAATTTAGAGGCGATTACAACATCGCGAGGAAGGACTTCGGAGTAGTCTGGAAGAAGAAGTACATCGTCATACGTCAGACCTTCTCCTAATATTTTTGAATTGTCGAAAGACATAATTTAGCAATTTATAAATTGCACGCAAAAGTACGGCAATTTAGTTTAGTTAGAGCCCTAATGGACAAAAAGTTTAAACATCCCATTAAAACACAAAAAAGCGGCTTGGAATTCCAAGCCGCTTTTGATTAAATCAATATGAGATTTACTGTATCAAAGTAAAGGTACCCATAATCTCTTCGGGCAAGCCACCAACGGTTTGGTAGCGCACAAAGTACGTATACACGCCTGTTGGTGACAAGGTACTACCTACGTAGCCGTCCCATTCTTCATTGGGGTTTTTGGTTTCAAAAACAACCTTACCCCAACGATCTACTACTACGAAACTAAAACCTCGAACATCAGTGAATCGATTTTTAACACCAAAGGTGCGGTTTGCTTCAATAGAAGATAAAGGTCGGAACGCATTTGGTAGAACCACTTTCGCTTTTTGTGTGACACATACCGTGTTTGAGCGACTACGGAATGGCTTAAATCCATCAGGCAACTCCAGAGGATTGTTGCGCTCTACCGCACGAACCTGGTAGCACAGCGTAGCAATATCGCCAGATACGTCACGAATATTGTCTACAAATACGGTGTCGTTCGGACCTAAGTTATCAGCGATAAGTCGCATAGCGCCAGTTTCGCCCTCTGAACGGAATACTTCGTAACGATCAATTTCGCCGAGGAATCCAATGTGTGCGTTCCAAGATAACCAGTTTTGCTCAGAGCGCTTGGTTTCTACATTCAAGAGAATGTTGTTCATCGTATTCGAAGTAGTATCTACACCACCACAGCTGTCTGCTGCAATCAAGCGGTAGTAGTATACACCACCAGATGGATCAGCTTGATAATCTACATACGTGAACGTGAAAGGAGCGCGCTTTGGAACTTCAATCGTAGCAAGTGTGAAGAAAGAACCATTGCGGTCCGTAGATCTTTCGATGATCAAAGTAGTCGCATCAGCATCCGGGTCGACAAAGCCTCGGAAGAAAATACCGTCACCACGAACATCCGTCTCGGAGATGTACAATAAATCCATTGGATTGGGAACACCAGGATTCATACATACCGGCACCGACTCTGAAATTCGTACACTGTCCATATGCCTAGCTACAACTCGATAACAGTACTCTGCACCAGAAATAAATTCCGTCTGCACAAAAGATGTATCGTTAGGCCCACCACTGAAAAGCAGTTGGTCGGGCAGGACACCAATGTTAGGATCATTTATGTCTGCGAGAATATCATACCCTACCAGACTATTGCCCCAACCTTTATATGAATTCCAAGATAAAGTATTGGTTCCACCGCAAACATCGACATCCGTCTCCAAAAGCAGTGTATTGTGGGCAACAACAGGAATATCATTACTAATATTACCACAGCTATCTACAGATATCACTTTAAAGCGCTCTACCCTACCTGAGGCCAGAGAACCTAACCAAGTATAGGTGCTAAGTCCACCAACGGTATCGATAATATCCCACTGCTGAGTTGTTTCGTTGAAGAATAGGATGTAGTACGCAACGACATCTCCACTGAGAGATTGGTTGAAATTGATCTGCGCAAAACCATCCGTATCAACCGTAACGTAGTTGATCTTTATGGTATCGTTATTCGTAACATCCGAGAAAACTCCACCGATCACATTCGAGTAATTCATACAATTCACACTAGAGTCACTAGAATAACTCTCGTATTTCACTCGGAAGTTAACATCCAATGAGCAGACCATAACACCTTCTAACCAAGCTCGAGCAGTGGTATCCCCTAAGGTTTGCCAGTTATTTGAACCGGCCGGTGCTTCCATCTCCACCTCGTAAGTAATTGGTGTTGTAACACCCGGACGAGGGTTATTCCAATTTAACAGCGCCGTATCCTTATCCGCAGCAGCCAAAGGCAATTGCGTTAACTGCAGGTCTAAGGTTGAAACAACATTAGAGTATGGAGAAATATAGTCACAACCTACATTTGTGAAAGTCCTAAAAAAGAGCGGGTGATTAAAGGTGTCTGGATACAACAACATACCTGGGTCGTATGCAGCAACTGTATCTATCGAGATGAAGTTACCGGAATTGTTAGTGTCCACCTGGATTACATGGTAGTTGAACCGGAACCCTGTATCTGACGGAGGTATCATTGTAAGCTCAATACCGTTTTCGGTACGACTAGCACACACTATTTCTGGGTCATTCGCAAAACCAGCTTGTACATCAACAACTACGGTGACGAGTGTACGCGATGGTGTTGGACAGAAATTATCTTCCATTTTTAGATAGAATACATACTCGTTGGAGAATACACCACAACCAATATTTGCCGCCAAGTGATTACAATCGGTTTGCCAGAAAAACTCGATGGTATTATTCAATGTTGAAACAAAGCCCGTTTGACCAGGAGCTGGGGTAATAAGTGCACAAGGAGGATTCAAACAATCTGTAGGATCGTTCCAGTTAGCACCTCCCAACTGACCACTAGCCGCAACGAATGTAATGGTTTGAAATTGGAAGTTGGGAAGCAGGTCAAAATCTTGAGCGTTCATGGTGAAGCGCACCGTATCTCCTGCCTCAGCAACAAAACGATAGGTATTTGGTGCAGGCATTGTCAATGGCAAAGTCGTATCTGGAACGAAGGTTACCGTAGGCGCACTATTGTTAGGAACAGGTATTGGCGGGCTTGCTGTGGTATATGCTGCCGGACAGTTTGCGGTAACAATCTGCACGTCACGATAAACCGCCGCAATGGGCAAACCACATCGGTATGCCAACACCTCGGTATTGGTGGTAAATGTACCATTCACATGAGATTCAAAGGTAATCAAACCCGTAACTGGATCCAGGTTGGCCGCAACACTTGGGGCCGCCGAAGGCATTGGGTTCGTAAAGGTATAACCTCCTTGAAATGGCACCGATTGGTTGAGCGCCACTAAAGGTGCAGCCCAATCATAAACCAACGAATCTAGTTCCGCATCAAAAGCCAAAGGCCCGTAGGTAAAGGGCTCACCTTGACAAGAAACTACACTAGGTAGTTCAAGGAATTCAGGTGAATTATCGTAACAAGGGAACATTGGAGTAAACGGCGGCAACGCACCGTGAGCGCGCGGATTCGCGACGTTTGGATAAGGATACATCTCAGACTTCAAAAAGAACTGAGGCTGACTAACGACGTTAGTTGCACTATTTCTACAACAGTGTGGACCCAAAGTTATAGTCCAAGCTCCGTTTAACGGCGGACTACCATTGAGCTGCATCGCATTGGAACGGTAAACAAACTCCGCCACAGCACCAGCTCCATTAAGTGGCCCTGTAGCACTATTGCTAGTAATTGGAGGACCACAAGCCCAGCCTAGGGAGTTGTTGAAACAATCGGGGGAGATATCCGTAGTTGAAACCAAAATGGTTGGAGAACTATTTGGACCACCTCCTGAATAACCTCCTACAACGAAATTAACGTTGAAGTTATTAAAAATATTAATTGCCCCCGTACAGTCGCCATAAAGCTTAGCGATAAAAACGAACCTACCGTGGTCTGCTACGGTGTAGTTCGCACTGTACTCGGCATTAATTTGTAGTCGGTTATCTGGCGATAAACAGTACCAAAAAATCTCGCCTCCACGAACGTGTGTGGAATGAGCACTAAACTGTGCCAGCAAGATGAAGGTAAAAAGAAGAAGCCTTTTCATGATAAATAGTTTTGATTCACGGATAAAAATTTTGCGACAACATCATTATGATATTTTTCACAAGCACAAATGTAATTCAGACTCAAGTTTTTTTGATGCAAACTTATATAATAGGTCACTTAAAATTAGTTATCGTCGAAAATTTCGAGTTTTACTTTAAAGCACAAATCCAATTGAGAGTTGTAATAGTCCATGTCGCGAGCCTGAACTACCCGCAGGGTCTTTAAAAACATTACTCAAACCTAAATCATAACTCAACGAAGCCTCAATAAAGCGCAAGCGAACGCCGGCGGAAATTATCCAACCCCATTGCAGACGTCGGACTTCTTCTGAGAGCGATTCCATGCCTTCATCTTCTCGTATGGAAAGAATCCCGTGTCCAGCCAATCCGGTCTGTGCAAAAACCGTAATAGCCTTTAAATCGAGCACCTCTAATCCAATCTGAACCGGTACACGAAGCTGAGTAAACTGCAGGGACCCTGTTAATGTCTGATCGTCTAAATCGTACTCAAGTCCAGATTCAGAACCCATCAAGTGAACGCCACCTCGAAAATAAAAGCTCGAGCCCAGCATCACATCTGCGCCAATCTGATATCCTCTTCGCATAAAGGAACTGTTATCTGAATCCGGATTGGATATTCGATAGCCATTAACACCACCCCCCAGATACAGTAACTGGGCTTGGATAAACCCTGAAAACAAAAGCATTATAAAGACCAAAAATCGTCTTGAACTCATACGGATATTTGTTGAAGTAAGTTTTCACATCTAATCTCGGCCAAAAATACAAAATTTACTGCTGTTCCACCATTTGAATTAACTCATTCTCAGAAATAATTCGAACTCCAAGCTTTTGGGCTTTCTCTAATTTCGCAGGCCCCATATTTTCTCCGGCAACAACATAGTCGGTTTTACTACTAATGCTGCCTACAATCTTACCTGAATTCTTTTGAATAAATTCCTTAATTCCGTCTCGATCGAAACGGGTAAATACGCCAGAAACTACAAATGACTTTCCTTGAAAAACTTGACTCATGAGCAAATCACCCCCAGAATCTGTCCGCTCAAAGTTCAAGCCTGCATCGCGCAAGGCTGAAATGAGAATCTGCGCATCGTCCCTTTTAAGAAAATCAAATACACTTTTTGCAATGATCTCCCCAATTTCGTCTACGAGCAGCATATCTTCAATGCTAGCCTCCATCAAACGATCAATAGAAGAAAAAGCCGCAACCAACTTTTGCGCAACTGTTTCTCCAACGTGCCGAATTCCCAGTCCGAATAAAACACGCTCAAAAGGCTGTGTTTTCGAGGCTTCGATACCCTGTATTAAATTATCTGCCGACTTTTGCGCCATTCTTTCCAAAGGCAACAAATCCTCAACCCTTAACTTATATAAATCCGCGATTCCCGTAACCAATCCCGCTTGAAAAAGCTGTTTGACCGTCTCGGAACCAATGCCATCAATATCCAACGCCTTTCTAGAAATAAAGTGCTGGACTTTTCCTATGCGCTGTGGAGGGCAGGTAAACTCTGCGGGACAATAATGAACGACCTCACCCTCAGGACGAACTAAAGGAGCTTGGCATTCGGGGCAATTTTGTATGTATTCAAAGGGCTTAGAATTTACTGGGCGCAATTCGTGAACCACTCCAGTGACTTTAGGAATAATATCACCTCCTTTTTCTACCCGAACTGTATCACCGATTCGGAGATCCAAACGAGCTATTTGATCGGCATTATGCAAAGAAGCCCGTCGGACCGTTGTGCCTGCTAAAGCAACAGCTTCTAGCTCCGCTACAGGAGTCACTGCTCCCGTCCGACCTACTTGAAAACGAATATCATTGAGAATCGTCTGAGCTTCTTCCGCGGCAAACTTATACGCAATTGCCCAACGTGGAGATTTTGCTGTGTAACCAAGTTCTTTTTGCTGATAAACGTCGTCTACCTTAATTACAACCCCATCAATTTCAAAAGGCAAATCGTGTCTATGCTCGTTCCAATACTCAATAAATTGCATCACATCATCTACACTGGAAACCCGCTGAACGTAGTTGTCATATAATAAAGGTGTGTGAAATCCCCAGGATGT
This sequence comes from Flavobacteriales bacterium, assembly GCA_007693635.1. GTDB lineage: Bacteria > Bacteroidota > Bacteroidia > Flavobacteriales > Schleiferiaceae > CSBr16-58. The sequence goes on from REDE01000127.1 coordinate 12,825, forward strand.
CGCCAACTCCAAACTTGCATAATGACTATCGGCAATATCAGCATCACTCACCACGGAATACGTAAAACTCTCGAGTCGCCGGTTAGCAACCTCCTTACTATCCTGCAACTTCAAACTTCCGGCGGCTGCATTTCTAGGATTAGCAAAAAGATCTAAGCCCGCAGCCTTTCTACTTTCATTTAAAGTTACGAACGAAGGCTTTGGCATGAAAATCTCGCCACGAATTTCGAAAATCTCAGGATAATCTCCTTTTAACTGCAAGGGTACTGTACGAATGGTTCGTACATTGATCGTTATATCGTCGCCAGACTTCCCATCTCCCCTAGTGGTAGCACGCACCAACACGCCATTTTCATAGCGGAGTGATACAGCAGCCCCATCGTACTTCAACTCACACACAAAAAAGACTTTTTGGTCGCCCAATGACTTGTAAGCCCTTGCGACCCACGCCTCAATCTCTGTTCTACTATAAGAATTCGATAGTGAAAGCATGGGAAAAGAATGCTTTACCGTTTTAAACTTCTTGGTAAGTCCACCCCCTACCCTTTGCGTTGGTGAATTGGGATCAAAAAACTGTGGGTTGGCATCTTCCAACTTGTGCAACTCCTCGAGTAGCGCATCGAACTCTCTGTCCGAAATTTCCGGAGCATCTTTAATGTAATATAAAAAGTTGTGATGATTAAGTTCTTTGCGCAGGTAATCAATACGCTCTTTATCAGCACTTTCTTGCGAAAACAAATCGCTCATGTCCGTTGATATCTGTTTTTATTTCTACGTTGGTAAATATAGGAGAAGAAAAACAATCGACAACACCCTTAGCGCCATCATAATGAATCTCTACTGCAACTAATCCACCAGCATTTAATTTAATTGAAGCCACCTCGGCAATTCTTCTGTAAAAAACAAACGGATCGTCGTCAGGAACAAACAATGCAATACGAGGCTCATGATCAACCACCAAGGCATCCATAGTTGAATGATGAATCTGAGGAATATACGGTGGATTACTAACTATCAAATCCAAGTTTGGAAGCTCATGAAAATCATCTTTCAGCGCATCGAGACAATGCAATTCTACTTGAACCTCATTGATACGGGCATTGTGTTTTGCGATAGTACAAGCACCTTCCGAAACATCAACCGCATGAAACGTCCATTTTTGTCGCTTGGATTTTAAGGCGATGGCAATAGCGCCGGATCCGGTTCCGAAATCGAGACCTGTACCACTTTCTGGTATTTTATCCAAGATGTAATGAACCAGCTCTTCCGTTTCCGGACGAGGAATCAAAACTCGCTGATCAACAAAAATCCGGTGACCACAAAAATAGCAAAAGCCCAATGCGTACTGATAAGGTACACCCAAAAGAAGTTGTTCAATAAACTGTTTCCAGTCGATGAGATTTTCATTTGGTATAGACTCCCAAGTATTAAGAATAGAGCGCGCTTTCGATACACCGACTTTTTCCTCCCAGAAAACACGGAAAATTTGTCGGATTTCGGACTTCGAGTAAATTGATTCTAGAGCTTCTGATGAGCGCTTAATATCGGTAAAAATCTCCAAAACTGTAGTTTAGTTTTTCTGTAAATCGCGAATAATACGCAGCGCTTCCTCCATATGACGTTCGGCTTGTAATTGGCTATTGAATATGTGAATAATTTCCGCATCAGCGTTCATCACATAGGTCACTCTTCCCGGCAATAAACCCAAAAGATTAGTAGGAACACCCACTTCTTTTCTCAACTTTGACCCCCGATCAGAAAGCAGTCGAAAGGGTAAATTATATTTTTTAGCAAAATTGGCATGTGAAACCGGATCATCGCTGCTAACCCCCAAAACGGGTACGCCGAGATCCTGGAAATCTTCATAAGCATCGCGGAAACTACAGGCCTGCTTTGTACATCCCGGGGTGTCGTCTTTGGGGTAAAAATACACGACAAACGGAGCTCCCTTCAGTTGTTCCATATCAAATAACTCGCCCGTTTGATCAGCTAAGCGCTTCAGGGGAAATTTTTTCTTCTCAGACATATTTATGTTTTATTAAAGTAACAACCAATCAAGAAGATGGTTTAAAGTGGAGCTGGGCAAAGAAAAATAAAAAACCTTGCAAATCAAAAAAGATTTACAAGGTTTTATTATAGTAGCGAGGACGGGAGTTGAACCCGTGACCTCAGGGTTATGAATCCTGCGCTCTAACCATCTGAGCTACCTCGCCGAAAGCGGGTGCAAATATAGTCAAGTTGACAATTTCAGCTATACACAATGTGTGATTTTTTTCAATTTAAACAAAAAAGGACATTAACACGTTGATTCACAAAATCAAACTTAATCATCTCACATATCAAAAAGTTGTTTATATTGCGCTGCGTAAACAAAAGCTATCTAAGTTATTCAATATGGAAAAAGTAAAATTTGAATTGGAGTTCTCCGTAAAAGCATCTCCAGCGATGTTGTACACGTTTTTTTCAACGCCGAGCGGTTTGGCTGATTGGTTTGCCGACAATGTGAATTCAAGGGGGGAAATGTTTACTTTTTTCTGGGGAGACAGTGAGGAGTCAGCGAAAATGATCAGCAAGAAAAAAGGCAAATTTGTTCGCTTTCGCTGGGAAGACGACGTTGATGAAGGAAATGATTACTACTTTGAATTCAATATCGTCGTGGATGAACTTACGAAAGACGTATCGCTGTTGGTAACTGACTTTTCTGATGAAGATGAAATTGAAGAAAACAAACTTTTATGGGAGAGTCAAATCAACCGTTTACTCCATCTAATTGGGTCATAATTGATCTGAGAATAAACGCTGTAGACGCTTACGCAGACTTTCAATGGATATATCTTCCTCGATAAAGTCGTCGTAAGCGATAAACAGTTTCCCTGTCTCTTCACTCACAACAATTGATACCGCGTCGGTTCTTTCAACCAAACCAATGGCGGCACGATGTCGCAATCCCTTTCTTCCGGAAATTACCTTACTTTCACTTACGGGTAGAATAGCGCTAGCCGATAATATTCGGTTGTTCTTAATAATCACCGCTCCGTCGTGAAGTGGACTCGTTGGCTGAAAAATGGCCTCCAACAGACGAGCATTTATTTGCGCATCCATTAACACACCACTTTCGGCATAGTATGTCAGTGAGCTTTTCCTGGCAAAAACTAGTATGGCACCTACTCGTGCAGACATCATATTTTGCAGCGAAGTCAATACAGGCTCGATGTTTAGTGCGGGTTCCGTTTTGCTAGCTTTAGAACCCTTAACCTTGCGCTTAAGCAAATCTTTAAAGCCCAAATCGATGGAAGCAAACCTTAGAAATATTTTACGCAACTCGGGTTGAAACACGATGAGCAAAGCGATAATAGCCAGCTGCAAACCCCAAGAAAGCAAGTCGGACAAAACCCTAAGTTGATAATAATCGAGCAATTCTGAAAGCAAGAAAAGCGCAATAATCAACAAATACAAATTAGATAAAACGGTTCGACGCACGAAAAAGAAAACCAACGCCAGCACAAAAACGACGAGAAAAACATCAATAAATTGCATCCAGTGTATCATCGAGCGAGCATTGAGTATACGTGAATAACCTGTTTGGCGGCTAAAACATCGTGGACCCGCAATATACGAGCCCCATTTGAAATAACAGCCATGTGCAAAGCATCAGTAGCCGGCAAAACATCTTCAGGCGATACACCTAGGGTTTTGTATAGGAGCGACTTTCTTGAAACACCAATCAAAATAGGTTGATCAAACAGTTCTTGAATTTCTGGCAAGCGACGAAGAATTTCGAATCCTTGCTCGTGCGTCTTCGCAAAGCCAATTCCGGGATCCAATACAATATCAACAGCGCCAAAACTCTGTAAACGATAAACCTGTTGATGGAAAAACTCTACCAGTGCCGAAAAAATATCGTCATAATGCGTTAAGTTTTGCATATTCTTCGAATCGCCTCTGCTGTGCATTAAAACGTACGGAACTCGGTATTCACCAACAACGGAAAACATAGCATCATCCATTTGCCCGCCTCGAACATCATTGATCATATCAGCCCCAATTTCAATGGCTCGCTGAGCCACCTCCGCATGAAATGTATCTACAGAAATCGGTGTTTCGGGAAAATGACTGCGAATAGCTTGCAGGGGTTCTTTGAGTCTCTGCCACTCCTGCTCTGCGTTGAGAATTTCGGCGCCCGGACGAGTAGACTGTGCGCCAACATCCAGAATGTCTGCACCCTGCTCAACCATTTTCTTCGCCGTATGCAAGGCAGCATCAACCTCAATGGCCCGACTTTCCGCAAAGAAAGAATCCGGCGTAACATTAATGATTCCCATTACTTTGGGTTCCGAAAGACTAAAAATTTTTGAACGCAGTCGTAATGTTTGTTGCAAAATACTTAATTTGATTGCAAAGATGGGAAAAATTAAGCAAAATGCGATAACCTCTATATATCTTTGTGCAAATAATTAACGAATACAATCAGGAATATGCAAAATGTTGTTACGCAACTATTTAGAGTGCTCGTTGGAGGTTTGTTTATTTTTTCCGGACTTATCAAACTCAATGACCCTATGGGCATGGCTTTTAAACTGGAAGATTATTTTGCCCCCGATGTGCTCAACCTCACTTTTCTCACCCCTTTCGCCCTTTCCATAGCTCTATTCATTGTAATTGCTGAGGTACTTCTCGGCGTTGCCTTACTTATTGGTTGGAAAACAAAAATCACCGTACTTTCCTTGATGGGATTAATAGTCTTCTTTACCTTCCTCACCTTTTACTCAGCTTATTTCAATAAGGTTACCGACTGTGGTTGTTTTGGTGATGCCATTCCCCTTACGCCATGGCAGTCGTTTTCTAAAGATGTCATTTTACTTGTCCTTATCCTCTGGATTTGGCGTTTCCAACATTTTATTCGCCCTGTATTCGCCCCGGGCTTGCAAAACCTAAGCGTAGTTGTAGCCTTGGTGTTGTGTGGATGGATGGGCTGGCACGTACTGCGTCATTTGCCATTTAAAGATTTCCGCCCCTACGCAATCGGAAAAAATATCGCCGACGGCATGAAACCTGCTGAAGAATTGGGACTTGAACCGCCTAAATACCTTACATTCTATACGCTTGTAAACCAAGAAACCGGAAAAGAGGAAGTTGTGGACTCCGACGCCTACGTAAAAGATCGCTGGTGGGAAAAGCCCGAATGGCAGATTGACGGCGAACGGACATTTACCAAACTCGTGCGCAAAGGGTATGAACCACCTATTCACGATTTCGACCTTATTCAAGAAGGTGAAGACATCACAGAAATGGTGTTGGAATTAGAGCGGGTCATTCTGGTTGTTGCTTACGACCTAAGAAAAAGCAACGCTCGTCTTCACGCGAAGGTAAATTCCTTTGTGAATGAGGCTGAAGCGCTCGGTGTTCAAACTTACGGACTGACTTCCACCGACCCGGTGATCATTGAAGAACTCCGACACGAGTGGCAAATGCCCTATCCCTTTGCGGTAGCGGACCAAACAACTTTAAAAACCATAATCCGTGCTAATCCAGGAGTCGTTCTTTTAGAGAAAGGAACTGTTGTAGGCAAATGGAATCCTCGCGACTTACCCGAGGCAGGGAGTCTATTCAAATAAAAAATCCTAGTATGCGGTCTTTGACCTACATCCTGCTTGTCCTTTGGGGCGTAGTTAGTCTGGTTTTCATTCTCTTCACGGTTATCCCTGGCGACCCAGCACGAATGATGCTCGATCAAAGGGAAGACTCCGAAATATTGACTTCCATACGAGCTAAATATGGCTTGGATTTACCTATTTGGAAACAGTATGCATGGTATCTCAATGATTTGAGTCCGGTAAGTTGGCATGTTAATGCAGAAAACCACGTATCTAACCTCGAAATGCGTTCCGTAATATTCAGCGTCTGGAAAAACGATGAAGCGGCACTGGTGGTAAAATACCCGTACTTACGGACTAGTTTTCAAATGCAAGATCAGCCGGTACACCGAATTATTGGAAATGTTCTTTCAAATACGGTCGTATTGGCGTTCAGCTCAATGTTACTGGCTCTCGTGGTTGGCATATTCCTCGGAATTATTGCCGCCTTGCGAAGTGGCACATGGCTCGATCAACTCATCGCCCTACTTTCCACCCTTGGCATGTCGGTACCATCATTTTTATCGGCAATTGTAATAGCTTACGTTTTCGGCTATTTGCTTGCGCCTATTACCGGATTATCGATGTCGGGGTCGCTTTTTGAATGGGATAACTTTGGAGAAAATCGACATTTAGTAATCAAAAACCTAATTTTACCATCCATTACTCTTGGAATAAGACCACTGGCCGTGATTACTCAACTCATGCGCTCCAGCATGCTGGAAGTTCTCGATCAAGATTATATGCGCACTGCTCGAGCGAAAGGCTTATCGTTGTCGCAACAAATTTGGAGACACGCCCTTCCCAACGCACTCAATCCGGTGATCACCTCCGCCTCGGGATGGTTGGCCTCAATGTTAGCGGGTGCCGTTTTCGTAGAATATATTTTCGGCTGGAACGGTCTAGGAAAATTAATCGTCGACGCGTTAAATAATTTGGATTTACCCATTATTATGGGCTGCGTACTGGTGGTTTCCGTTTTCTTTACCTTCATTAACTTCGCCGTCGATTATATCCACAAATGGATGGATCCAAGAATTCAATAAAAATATAGCAATCATTTAGTCAAAACAACATATGAATCACTTACGCCAACCCATTATTGCGGGAAACTGGAAAATGAATATCCCCGCTGATTTCCAAAATTTTATTGCAGGTATTTCAAAAAACACGGCAAAAAATGCAAGCCTCGTCATCTGTCCGCCATTTTCCCACCTCGGAAGCGTTGCCGCGCAAAATAATCACAGAAATTTCCAAGTGGGAGCACAAAACGTTCACCACGAAAATTCTGGCGCATATACGGGTGAAGTTTCCGCCTCAATGCTAGCATCAGTCGGAGTTCAATATGTAATTATTGGACACAGCGAACGCCGCCAATACCAAGCCGAAGGACATGAGGTCCTCGCCCCCAAATTACAGCGCGTTCTCGAGCAAAACATGATCGGTATTTATTGTGTAGGTGAAACATTGGAAGAACGCAAATCAGGTAGATTTTTGGAGGTCATTGATCAACAATTGAAGACCATTCCCAAAGACTTTCCAGCTGAAAACCTAGTTATTGCCTACGAACCCGTCTGGGCGATTGGCACCGGAGAAACAGCTTCTCCTGAACAGGCAAATGAGGTTCATGCTCATATTCGCAACTTTCTAAAAATGACCTTTGGTGAAGATTTCGCCAATTCCATCCGTATATTATATGGTGGCTCAATGAAGCCCAGTAATGCTGCCGAACTCTTAGCGCAACCCGAAGTTGACGGGGGACTCATTGGAGGTGCTTCACTGGTGTTGGAAGACTTTCTGGCAATCGCCGCTGCGGCAGATAATCAGTAATAACCCAGACTTCTCAATTCAGGAATCACATCGGCGTGCCAATCTTCCCAAGGTGGAAGATTGGCCTTCTCAGCCCGAACACCTCCTTGATTTTGGTATATTTCAGGCAGATGAGAACTATCTGCCCCCTGCAGCATTTGTTCGTCGAACTCAATAGCAAGAAAAGTACAGACTGCCTTCAATACCTCGGTGGGTCGCGATACCAAGTCCTCCATTTTCACCAATAAATATCGAGGACTACTTTCTTGCTGCAAATAGGTCAATGTCTTTAATGATCGTCTCCAGGAAGCGATGGCATCGACAAGACTTTTACCCATTCGGGTCATCTTGGAAGGCACACAACTTCTGGCATCTCGTAAGACATAGATAACACGTGAATTAGCAAATGCCCTAAAAAAAAGCTCTTCGGATTTACCAGCACAAAGAGGGTCTAAAAACGCCAATTGCTCGGTAGTAATTTTATTTCCCCAGATGAGTGGGGAAGATTTTTGCTGTTTTTTGCACGACCGGACAAAATGCTCCACGCGATTGTGTGCGGTATCGCTCTCCCACCATCGTATCGTTTTTCCACTCAAGGTATTTACGGAGTTTAGCTCCATGCCACACTCGAGCTTGGGGTGATGATTGAGCATGGCGGCCAATAGACTCGTGCCACTTCTACCCGCACCAACGACAAGAAAAGGGTCATTTGTCATTATCGCCGATTAATAATAATTTCCAAACTTCGCTCGATCAAAGCACTGACTGTTTGATCGGGCTTAGAGCTAAAAGTACCTGCCGCACGATTAGCCAAAATAGCATTAAGACTTATTGCCTTATGCCCTAACAGAGCCGATAAAGCATAAATTCCGGCAGTCTCCATTTCAATATTGGTCAGCCGGCGGTTTTCTATCTGCGTATAGCCCAATTTGTCCAAATCCAAATTGGTTTGCAAACGAATTCTACGACCTTGAGGGGCGTAAAAACCCGCTGTAGTGAGTGTAAAACCCGGAGTAAAATCGCCTTCCAATGCAAAACAATCAACCAAATCATTGTCAGCCTTTGAAAAATAAGCACCTTTTGGCAACAAATCGTGTTCAACCCACCCCCTGTGTTCGGGGTAATAATTCATTAAAGCATCTAAACCCAAAGCCGCTTCGGAGTATAAGAATGAGTCTACAGCGACATCCGAAACCAAAGCCCCGGAGGTTCCAATGCGATAGATTTCCAAAGTCTGGTGTGATGGCTTCGCTTGTCGCGTAGAAAAGTCAACGTTAAACAAAGCGTCTAATTCGTTCAATACAATATCGACGTTATCTGTACCTATTCCCGTAGATACAACGGTGATTCGTTTACCATCTAAAACACCCGTATGTGTAACGAATTCACGGTGACTACGCTTGAGTTCGATGGAGTCAAAATGTTTACTAACAGAATCTACTCTACCTGGATCGCCTACGCAAATAATAGTCGTTGAAACCTCCCCCGGCTCAAGATGCAGGTGATACAATCGGTTGTCTTGTAAAATCAATTCGGAAAATTGCATGCGCTCGTATAAAAAAATGATGTACTTTTGGGACTCCAAATTTACAACCATGAGTCAACAACAAACTCCCAAAATTTTAGTTCCCACTGGATTTAGTGAACAATCGATTAAAGCGGCTGAGCAAGCGGCTTATTTCGCCAAAGTCATGAACGCAAAGCTCATCTTATTGTCTGTTATAGAAAGAGATGGGTTTTTCGCAAGAATATTTGAAGACAAAGAAATGTCGGGCAAGCTTAGAGAAAAAGCCCGTACAGAATTAAAAAAGCTGGCGGAATCTAAGAGTAAAGAATTTGGAATTGAAGTGGAAACTGCCGTTAGCGAAGGTGTGGTTTACGAAGAAATTGCCAAAGCAGCGGAGACTTTAGATGTCGATTTGGTTGTTATGGGTACAAATGGTAAGCCCGGAAACATTCGTCAGCGAATGATTGGTAGTAATGCCTACCGAGTAGTTACCTTAGTACAACCCCCGGTAGTTACCATTAAGGGTGATGCTGAAATTAGTGAAATTAAAAATCTTGTCTTCCCTGTAATGGCAGACCGCAAGAGTCGTGAAAAAACAGGGATGGCCATGCGTATTGCGCGTTTGTTCAATGCGCATATTCATGCCGTTACTTTCGTTACGAAAGACAGTGAAAAAGAAATTCTCGTTCGCCAAATACGCCAATTGGAAAAGTTTATTACCGAGCGTGGTGTTTCGGTTTCTACAGAAGTCATCACTCCAGAAAACCGCAAGCCTATTGCCAAATTAACCATTGAATACGCGCAGCGAATTGGCGGTGATATGATCCTCATAACGGAAGAAGGTGAAGAGCCTGATTTGGCCGATATGCTCTTGGGTTCTGATGTCCGTGATATGCTATACTACTCCGACATTCCCGTAATGTCCGTAACGCCTTCACCCGACAAATTCAAAAGCGTTTTTGAAAGGTAATTAATCTTGATCCTTTACAATCAGCGGAGAGTCCATCAAAACAAGATAGACTCTCCGCTGTTTTTTTTGAGCACAGCTAAACTTACCTTTGCATTATGCATATCGAATCAAAACTTATTGATCAGGCCGTTAGAGAACTTTCAAGATTGCCGGGCTTAGGCCGAAAATCGGCTCTGCGAAATATTTTATATTTGCTGAGACAGGACCCTGAGCAAACAAAATTACTGGCAAATGCACTCATTGATCTCGTCGAAAACATCCAGAAATGCAAGGTATGTAATGTCCATACCGAAGATGAAATATGCGGAATTTGCGCCGACAAACGCCGGAATCATAATTTGATTTGCATTGTAGAAGACGTTCGTGACGTATTGGCTATAGAAAACACCGGTCAGTTCAATGGTGTATACCACGTTTTGGGCGGTTTAATCTCACCCATGGAAGGCATTGGACCTGGGCAATTGAGTATTGCGAGTCTAGAACAAAGGTTGGATCAAGAAAATATCGAAGAGGTGCTGCTGGCATTATCCGCAAACGCTGAGGGTGACACCACCAACTTCTATTTATTTCGAAAAATACAACAACATCCGAATATCAAAGTCACCACAATCGCTCGCGGCATTGGCGTAGGAGATGACCTAGAGTACGCCGATGAAATCACTCTAGCGAGAAGTATTTTACACCGTGTAGATTATAAAGCCAACGTATAGCCCGTGCAAACCAACCCCTACTTTGCCGACGTAATAGTTCCTCTGGCGCTGCAGGGCATGCTCACCTATTCGATACCCGAAACGCTCGAACTCAAGGAAGGAGACCTGGTTTTAGTTCCTCTGGGTCAAAGAAAGCAAATGACCGCTTTGGTCTACCGCATTCACCAAAACCCACCTCCAAGCGGGAAAACAAAACCCATTATTCAAATCCAAGGACCGGGAATCGCCAATCCCCAAACCCTTAAATTTTGGAGCTGGATCTGGACGTATTATATGTGTAATCCGGGCGAAGTTATTTCCGCAGCCTTACCCGGAAGAATCAAACTTCATTCAGAGAGTCTGGCTGTCTTTTCGCCGCTCGCTAAAAAAAACTTTAGCGCATTAGAAAATACTGCGGAACAACAAATCATGGCCAGTTTGAGGGAAGCCGGACAAATGAAACTCGCCGATATTCAAAAACGATTCCCTACAAATTTCAACCGCGTGATACGCAAGTTGATCGATAATGAATTCGTCATTTTAAAGGAATCCGTTCATGAACCTGACCCGCAATTTTTCTATGAAGTTATCCAAGCCAAAGAAAATTGGGAGGAAGTCATGGATAAAATCCTTAGCGGAAAACGAGCTCCCAAGCAACAAGAAGCGGCGGTAAAGCTCTATGATCTTTTACAAAATACCCAGCAACCTCATCACCTAAAAGAAACCATGCGAAATCTTGGAATTTCGCGTACAATCATCAAAGAATTAGTCAAAAAGGGTCTGATAGAAATCCACGAAATAGAACGCGGCAGATTACTGGAAAACACCCAAACGGAGAATGTATATCCACTATCAGAAGCTCAGCAAAAGGCACTAAGCAGCATCCGAGAAGGCTTTAAAAATCAACGTGTGCAGTTTTTACATGGAGTAACCTCATCCGGAAAAACCGAAATTTACAGCCACCTCATCAAAGAAACCATCAACCAGGGGAAACAGTGCTTGTTGCTTCTGCCCGAAATAGCGCTTACCACCCAACTGATCGGGCGTATACGTAAGTTTTTTGGAGAAAAAGTTGCCGTCTACCACTCCCGAGTCACCGAAAAAGAACGTTCCGATGTATGGGAATCGGTGCGACAAAACCTTGAAGGCGCCTCCATTGTGATCGGCGCACGGTCGGCAATATTTTTACCTTTTCACGACTTAGGCCTAGTTATCGTGGACGAAGAACACGACGGCAGCTACAAGCAAACCGATCCTGCCCCCCGCTACCAAGGAAGAGATGCCGCCATTGTGCTGGCAAAGTTGTTTCAAGCAAATATCCTTTTGGGCTCAGCAACGCCTGCATTGGAAACATTTCACAATTGTATAGAAAAAAGGTACGACTACATTCCACTTACAGAACGCTATCAACAAATCAAACTGCCCAACATCGAACTGGTTGATTTTGGATGGGAGCGAAAAAAGAAACTTGTTCGCGAAGATTTTTCCTTGTATTTGTTGGAGGGAATAAAACAAGAACTTGAAAAAAAGAGACAAGTCATCATTTTCCACAATCGCCGAGGATACGCGCCCATTACCCAATGTCGCGACTGCGGTGAAACACCCATGTGCATCAACTGTGACATTTCGCTAACCTACCACAAGCATAGCCATAGCATGCGCTGCCATCTTTGCGGTTACCGTGAGCAAGTAGAAGGCGCCTGTACAAAATGTGGGAGCATGGATTTACAAATGAGGGGTGCGGGAACGGAAAAAATCGTCGACCAATTGCAGGAGTTTTTTCCAGATGTAAGCATAGATCGACTCGACTGGGATAGCACGCGAAAGAAAGACTCCTTTGAACAAGTTATTGAGCGCTTTGAACTCGGAGAAACCGATATTCTTGTGGGAACGCAGATGGTTACCAAAGGACTCGACTTCAAGCACGTTGGACTCGTAGGCATTATCCATGCCGACCTAATGATGAATATCCCGGAAATCCGCGCCACGGAAAGGACCTATCAACTCAGTATGCAAGTCGCGGGAAGGGCCGGCAGATTTGGTGAACAAGGAAAAGTCATTATCCAAACTTACCAACCCGACAGCGCCGTTATACAGGCGGTAGCTTCCGGTAGACAAAAATCATTTTATCAGTCGGAATTAGCCGAGAGAAAAGACTTTTCCTATCCGCCGTATTCCAAAATGATTCGTGTTTGTATGCGCCATCGCGATTGGAATGTTTTACAACACACCGCAAATAGCTTTCGACCCGTGCTAGAACACGAACCTTATTTATCGATGTTAGGCCCTGAACCGCCCCTTATATCGCGGGCCAAGAATCAGTACCGCATGGACATTCTCATCAAACTGAATAAAGACAGCAATTATCCCAAACTCAAAAAGCGACTGCAAATATTAACGCAGCATTTTTTCGCCCAAAAACCTCACAACCAAGTTCGGATATATTTCGATGTAGATCCGATGTAGATTTATTCAATCCCTAGTTTGGATGCTTTGAGTCTAAGACTATTGGTTACAACCGACACAGAGCTCGCGGCCATTGCTGCACCGGCAATCATTGGACTCAGCATAAAGCCCCAATACGGAAACAACAAACCAGCGGCAATGGGAATTCCCACGATATTATAGATAAATGCCCAAAACAGATTTTGGCGCAATCCTTTAACCGTAAATTTCGAGAGTTTTATGGCGGCCAGCACCGACTTAAGGTTCGATTTCATAAGCGTTAAATCGGCAACATCCATAGCGATATCCGTTCCGGAACTCATGGCCATACTCACATTAGCTTTTGCCATGGCCTCAGCGTCGTTTATACCATCGCCTACCATCGCCACCATATAGCCTCGCTCCTGGCATTTCAAAATATAGTCTGCTTTTTCCGAGGGCAGCACTCCAGAAATTACCGTTTCGATACCAACACTACGGGCTACTGCATTTGCGGTAAGCTGATGATCACCCGTCAACATATGCACCTCGATGCCCATCGCCTGCAAACGAGAAATTGCTTTTGCTGAATCCTCACGCACCTTGTCACCCAAAGCCAATATTCCCAACTGCTGCTTTTCCGAAAAATAATACACCACGGTGTAGCCTTCATTCGCCCAATTGAGCGACTGTGCCTTTTGCTCTTCCGAAAGTGAAATTCCGTAGTCCCGCAACAAAGCTTCATTACCCACTCCAAAAAGAACACCCTCATGATGAGCTACCGCACCTTTGCCGGTAATCGATTGAAAGGAATTGATTTCAATCTCATTCTCCCTATCCAAAAACAGGACAATTGCTGCGGCCAATGGATGCTCAGACTGCTTTTCCAAAGCTTTGAGAGGCGCACAGTCGGCATTTGCAGAGAATTGCGAACCAACCACCTGCGGACGACCTTCCGTAATGGTACCCGTCTTATCCAAAACAACCAGATTAACCTTTGCGGCATTCTGCAAACCCCGTGCATCGCGAACAAGTACGCCATTTTCAGCACCCTTACCTATTCCAACCATAATTGCGGTAGGTGTTGCAAGACCAAGTGCGCAAGGACAAGCAATTACCAGTACCGATATTGCGGCAACTATTCCCTTAGAAAAATATTCAGGACCTCCAAAAACCCACCATATAACCAGTGTGAAAATAGCCACCAACAAGACTGCGGGAACAAAATACGTCGATATACGATCTACGGTATGCTGGATGGGTGCTTTGGAAGATTGTGCTTTGCTTACCGTATCTACAATTTGCGACAACAAGGTAGAGGAGCCATCCTTGGTCACCTCCAAAACAAAACTTCCTGTTTGGTTGATTGTCCCGGCAAAAACTGTATCACCTTGTTCCTTAACCACCGGCAGCGACTCACCGGTAATTGCACTTTCGTCAATCCATGTTTTGCCTTCCCGGACATTTCCATCTAAGGGAATGCGTTCGCCCGGCTTAACACGAAGAAACATTCCCGGGTAGACTTCCGCGATTGAGACCTCGCGATTGTCGTCTGCCAGCGTAGCCGTTGATGGCTGAAGTCCGATAAGTTTTTCTATCGCCTCACCAGACTGTCTCGTTGCTCTAAATTCCAAAAATTTTCCTAGAGAAATAAACGCTATAATTACGGCTGCTGCCTCAAAGTAGATGTGCGGGTCAAGGTCGTAACGAACAAACAACGAGGGAACAAACATCGATAGTGAAGAATAGACAAATGCTACACCGGTACTTAATGACACCAGCGTATCCATATTTGCCTCACGAATTTTCAGGCGCAGCCAGGCGCGCACAAAAAAGTGTCGCCCCAAATAAAACATGACCCAAGCCGTTAGCAGAAATGAAACCCACAACCGCCAATCGATAGGAGTACCCGGAAGGCGCTGAGGCATCCAGAACATCCCAATTACAAAAACCGGAAATGCACCCAGCAGGGCTGCTATTGTCCGATTCCGCAAACGAAGGTAAGTGCTATCTAAAGATTTTTTTTTTCAGCCAATGAATCCGTATCCAAATCAAAGCCGAGTTTACGGATTTTTTCTCGCCAATTTTCCACCGGAGCTTCCCCCTCTACCCATTCAATAGTTGCCGTTTGATTGGCAAAATTCACACGCGCATCCTCAACGCCTGGGGTATCTTTCAGTGTATTTTCAATTGACATTGCGCAAGAGGCGCAGCTCATTCCCTTAACTGGTATATGTATTGTTGGCATTTTTCTGTTTTTTATTCCGATCTACAAAATGATGTTAAAATCGTCTTGATGTATTTCAACTCATCGCTAAATCATGCCACAAAGGTAGTCCCTAATGGAAGCACAAAAAGTTTGATAGATTGGATTTTGTGTTTGACTATACATCAATCATCCAGATTCAAAAACAATATTTCGTCTTTGATTCAACAGCATAAAATTCTCACTCACACTCCAAAAGAATGTCCGATATTTGCAGCCCCAAACAACCAATCGAATTTACGAGAAGTGATATAGGTTGTTTGGCTTTGTAAAAATCAAAAAACAAACGCGTGCGCACGAAATCAACCCGCAAGAACAAGATAAATATTGTAACCCTCGGTTGCAGTAAAAACGCTTATGACAGTGAAGTATTAAGCGGTCAGCTGCAGGCTGCCGGAAAAGATGTTGTTCACGAAGAGCAAGAAGGAAAAGCCAACATTATTGTTGTTAATACGTGTGGATTTATCGATAACGCCAAGGAAGAATCTGTAAATACCATACTTCACTTCGCCAACGAAAAAGCGGAGGGGCGCATCGACGAACTCTTCGTTACGGGATGTTTGTCAGAAAGATACAAGCCAGATTTAGAACGTGAGATCCCGGAAGTAGATCAGTATTTTGGAACGCGTGACCTACCATTATTACTCAAAGCATTAGGGGCTGATTACAAGCACGAGCTCGTTGGTGAGCGCTTGCTTACCACCCCTAGACACTATGCGTATTTGAAGATTGCCGAAGGTTGTGACCGGCCATGTGCATTTTGTGCAATCCCCCTCATGCGTGGAGGACACAAATCAAAACCCATTGAAGAGTTGGTAACCGAGGCGGGGAAATTGGCGGCCAAAGGCGTAAAGGAACTCATTCTCATTGCGCAAGATCTAACCTATTACGGTTTGGACCTCTACAAAAAAAGAGAGCTCGCCAAACTATTAAAAGAACTGGTAAAAGTAGAAGACATCGAATGGATTCGTCTGCATTACCTATTCCCCACCGGCTTTCCCGAGGATGTTCTTGACGTCATACGCGAAGAACCTAAGGTTTGCAACTACATCGATATTCCACTGCAGCACATTGCCGACCCTGTATTGAAAAGAATGCGTCGGGGAACAACCATGGAGAAGACCAACCGACTTATCGAGGAAATGCGCAAAAAGGTTCCGGGAATCGTAATCCGCACCACGCTGATTGCCGGGTTCCCTGGCGAAACCGAAGAGGATTTCCAGACAATGTTGCAATGGGTAAAAGACAGTAAATTCAACCGCTTGGGTTGTTTTACCTATTCGCATGAAGAAAACACCCATGCCTTCAATTACGAAGACGATGTTCCCCAGGACGTAAAAAAAGATCGCGTTGATCTCATCATGGAAGCCCAACAAGATATTTCACGAGAGTTAAATCAGAAAATGATAGGCAATACCTACCGCGTTATCATCGACAGAAAAGAAGGAGATCGCTACGTAGCACGAACCGAATTTGACTCGCCCGATGTAGACAACGAAGTACTTATTGACGCTCGCGAAACCTACTTGAGTCCCGGCACATTCGTCAATGTAAAAATCACATCTGCCGAAGATTACGACCTCTTTGCAGAAGTTATTTGATTTTGAAAAAAAATATTGCCACAAAAAACATTCAGTGTATATTTGCAGCCCCAAAATCACAGACAATGAATTTGTTTTGTGGTCAAGAGAAAACGAACCAAATGTTCTATCTGCATTTTAAAGATAGCACCCAATAAACCTCAGCCGGAAGAGAAAGAAGCTCTGAAAGGTACAGAATTTTAAACTTGCACTAAAATGAAAAAAGACATTCACCCAGAAAACTATCGCCCCGTAGCATTTAAAGATATGGGTACCGGTGACGTCATCATTTCCCGCTCATGTGCTGACACCAAAGACACGCTGGAAGTTGACGGAGTTGAATATCCCCTTGTAAAAATGGAGATTTCATCTTTCTCACATCCGTTTTACACCGGTAAAATGAAATTGGTTGACACTACAGGACGTGTTGACAAATTCCGCAATCGTT
Source organism: Flavobacteriales bacterium (assembly GCA_007693635.1). Classification (GTDB taxonomy): domain Bacteria; phylum Bacteroidota; class Bacteroidia; order Flavobacteriales; family Schleiferiaceae; genus CSBr16-58. The sequence goes on from REDE01000127.1 coordinate 30,151, forward strand.
ACCAGAAGTTCCAAAAGAACTAGCTTTCGATTCTTGAAAAAATCGCCGCAATTCGTAAGGATTGCGGTTTTTTTTTGCCCAATTTTACTCTAACTTCGCAGCATAAACTTCAGCATTATGGTCATCCTTTTCATCGACGGTCCAGAAACCCAAGAACTTCAGCCTTTAACACTCACTCGTCCTACAGGAGAAATTCGCTGTGGAATTCGCACACTGAGCGAAAAGTGGCTCGACAGACTTCCGGAAGAATCCATTTATGGATACCAAACCCGCGATTACCTTCAAGAAAAATATCCCGAACCCATCGATACCCCGAACATCATCATCAACCCTGCATTTATGCCAAATGATGAGCTGGTGGAAAAAATCAACGCGCTGGAAGAAAACCAAGGCTTAGCAATTGACGGAAATCTTGTTGCCTATAAAGGCGCATCGGTTCCCGAAAATCCGGAGCTAACGGAATTTGAGGGTGATTTCATGCATATTGCCTACCCTTGGGATATTTTCCGTCTAAATGGCGCAGCACTAGAAGCCGATTTTGAGATCCTTACCAAAGACCGGGTTAGTCAACCCCTCTCTGACACCAACACCATCATCGGCGATAGAATTTTTGTGGAAGAAGGCGCCAAGGCAGAGTGTGCCGTCTTCAACACAACTAGCGGCCCCATCTACCTCGACAAAGATTCCGAAGTCATGGAAGGCAGTGTAATCCGCGGCGGTTTTTATCTGGGCGTCCGCTCAAGTCTGAAGTTAGGCGCCAAAATCTATGGCCCAACCACAATTGGCCCTGATTCAAAAGTGGGCGGCGAGGTAAACAACTCCGTGATCTTCGGACTCACCAACAAGGGCCACGACGGATTTTTAGGTAATGCCGTATTAGGAGAATGGTGCAACATCGGAGCGGATAGCAACAACTCAAATCTGAAAAACAACTACGATGAGGTTCGAATTTGGTCGATGCACCAGAAAAAATTCATCCCTACAGGACTACAGTTTTGCGGACTCATCATGGGCGATCATTCCAAATGCGGCATCAATACGATGTTTAATACGGGTACCGTAGTCGGTGTTAGTGCGAATATCTTTGGCGCAGGATTTCCTCGAAATTATCTACCTTCATTTAGCTGGGGAGGCGCAAGCGGTCTGACTACTTACAAGCTAGAAAAAGCGCTAGAAACCGCAGAACGGGTTATGGAACGCAGAAACGTTGAACTCGATGACACAGAGAAAAACATTCTCCAGTGGATCTTCGATCATCGTGAATAAGTCAATTTGGCATACCTGACAAAGAGGTGGTTTGTATTCCACCTACATCGTCAGAAATAAGGTCGTGGCACGACCATTGCCACTTGAAGATACCCATTTTTATACTACAGAATAATGCAATTCGACGATAATATTAGTTTCAACAATTTCATCAATGAAGACACTGAGTTCATTCCTTTAATGAGTTCCGATGACGAAAAAGTGATGAATGAAGAGTCTACTCCGGAAGATCTACCAATTTTACCCTTAAAAAATACCGTGCTATTCCCCGGTGTAGTTATACCTATCACGGCGGGACGTGACAAATCGGTGCACTTGATTGAACAAGCCAACAAAGGCAACAAAATCATTGGTGTGGTCGCTCAAACCGATGAGGAAATCGAAAATCCCAGCGCCAACGATATTCATAAAATTGGAACTGTAGCCAAAATAATCCGTCTGTTTAAAATGCCAGACGGCAACATCACCGTTATCATTCAAGGGAAAAAGCGCTTTAGCATCGAGGAAATCACTCGTACTGAGCCGTTCTTAACCGCCAAAATTTCGGTCATTGAAGACAAAAAAACCAATCAAAGCACCGCGAAATTCCAAGCACTGATCAATTCCATACGCGACGTAGCCACCACCATCGTAAAGGAATCGCCAAACATTCCTTCCGAAGCGGCTTTTGCGCTAAAAAATATTGAAAGCAACAATTTTCTGGTAAACTTTATCTCCTCAAATCTGAATTTAGACGTTGAGGAAAAACAAGCCCTACTGGAAGAAGTCGACCTAAACAAGCGTGCGAAAGACGTGCTGCGCTACCTTACTCAGGAAATGCAAATGCTGGAGGTGAAAAATCAAATTCAGACCAAAGTACGTTCGGAATTTGATCAACAGCAACGCGAATACTTCCTCCAACAGCAAATGAAAACCATCCAAGAAGAACTGGGTGGAAACTCTTCCGAAAAGGAAATTGAAGAAATGCGTGAAAGGGCCAAAAGCAAAAAATGGTCGAAAGACATTTCACAGCTATTCCAAAAAGAACTGCAAAAATTACAACGCATAAATCCGCAAGTCCCCGAGCACGGAATACAGAGAAACTACCTTGAATTTTTATTGGATTTGCCTTGGCAGTCTTATACCCCCGATCGGTTTAACCTAAAGCGAGCTGAACGGGTACTCAATCGCGATCACTTTGGACTTGAAGATGTTAAAGACAGAATTTTAGAACACCTGGCGGTGCTCAAACTAAAAGGCGATCTACGCGCACCTATCCTTTGCTTGGTTGGCCCTCCAGGGGTCGGTAAAACCTCATTGGGTAAATCAATCGCCGAATCGCTGGGCCGTAAATACATCCGAATGGCCTTAGGAGGAATGCGCGACGAAGCAGAGATTCGCGGACATAGAAAAACCTACATCGGAGCAATGCCCGGAAGATTGCTGCAACTGATAAAAAAATCAGGGACTGGCAATCCGGTATTTGTACTCGATGAGATTGACAAACTCTCCCGCGACTCGCACGGCGATCCCTCATCGGCAATGCTCGAGGTTCTCGATCCCGAGCAAAATGTTGAGTTCTACGACAATTACCTAGAGATGGGCTACGACCTGTCTAAAGTCCTATTTATCGCAACGGCAAATAGTCTTTCCACCATACATCCCGCACTACGAGACCGAATGGAAATCATTGAAGTCACTGGGTACACGGTGGAAGAAAAGGTCGAAATCGCGAGAAGACACCTACTCCCTGACCAACTCAAAGAGCACGGATTAAAGCACGATCAGCTGAAAATCACACCGGCTGTGATGACCAAAATTATCGAGCACTACACCCGCGAATCTGGGGTACGCGGACTGAATAAAGTCATGGCGAAAATCGCTCGTCGACTGGCTCGAAAACTGGCCAGCGAAGAAAGCATTCCTGAAAAGCTAGACTGGACAGAAGCGCAAAAAATACTCGGTGCATTCCGATATCAGCCAGATCCATACGAGGAACAAGAACATCCTGGTGTAGTGGCCGGACTTGCATGGACACCCGTTGGAGGGGACCTGCTGTATATTGAAAGTCTTGCCGCCAAAGGATCTGGAAAACTTTCTATCACCGGAAATCTCGGCGACGTTATGAAAGAATCGGCGCGTATTGCGCAAAGCTACTTGCGCTACAAAGCCGACGAATACAATATTCCGCAAGAGGCATTTACCAAATGGGACGTTCATATTCACGTGCCGGAAGGAGCCACCCCAAAAGACGGTCCTTCAGCAGGAATCACCATGTTTACCGCATTGGCCTCACTGTACACGCAACGACTCGTTCGCAAAGCCATCGCCATGACCGGCGAGATGACACTTCGAGGAAAAGTGCTCCCCGTTGGTGGTATTAAAGAAAAAATACTTGCGGCCAAACGAGCAGGTATCAAAGAAATTATACTCTGTAAAGATAACCGCAAAGACATCGAGGAGATTAAGGATGAGTACGTAAAGGGAGTTAAATTCCATTACGTCAACACCCTTGACGAAGTTTTGAATATTGCGCTTTTAGACAAAAAAGTCAAAAATGCGGTGAGCTTCAAATCCGAGTAAGCATCGCGATCTAAAGATGAATTTAGGCAGGCACTTCTCAGTAAATTAAAGCTGAGTGCCTGCCGAAAACCTCCCCAAAAATTAGTCGCGAGGAAATTTAGTATTTGGAGAATCTAAGTTGACCCCGATTCAAAGTTAACAAGTACTTTTGCGCTAAGAGTTCATCTACATAAAACTCAAACACATGTCAATCTTCCGATTTTTTTTCTCCAAAAGCTTTTGGATCTCCATAGTAATGATGATCATCATTGCGTTTACCGGCATATTTGTCGTGTACTACTGGCTAAAATCGTATACCAAACAAGGGGAGTTAATCGAAATACCCGACCTTTCGACCTTCACAATCGACGAAGTTGAACGTGAATTCGAAAAACTAGGCTTGCGTTACGAAATCATTGATTCAACGGAATTCGTGGCGTCATTTCCCCGACTTTCCGTTATCGACCAATATCCTTCTGCAGGTTCCAAGGTAAAACCCAATCGCAAAATCTCTTTGACCATCAATGCCTCGGGGCCAAGAAAAATTAGCGTTCCCGACATTGTCGACAAGACGCGTAGAAGAGCCATTTATGACCTAGAATCCAAAGGTTTTGAGGTCGGTGAATTGGTTTATGTCCCACACATCGGAAAAGATGTTGTTCTTGGCTTGCGTTATCGAGGACAAGATGTCGTATTCCCGGCCGAGTTCACTCTAGGAACACGATTTGACGTCATTGTAGGCATGGGCCTATCCGACGAAAGAGTCCGCATTCCCTACATCAAAAATATGTTACTCGATGATGCCCGGATACGACTCAACAGTTTTGGACTGAATATCGGTGCCATTTTGTACGACGAAGATTTACTAGATACTGCCAAAGCCTTTATCTATCGACAAGAGCCCGCACCAAATTGGAATGCGATTATGAGAATGGGAGGAAGCATCGACGTTTGGATGACTGACAACGAAAATAAAAAAGCCATTGATTCGTTATCATTTCATGATTCCAATCCAATGATTCAGGATAGTTTGAATGGCAATTTCCAAAATGAGGGTCTAGAAAATGATTAACATCCCAGAAATAAAACGATTTTTCTCTCTCGTCTTCGTATTGGGTTTATCCCTAAATATCCAGGCACAAATCAAAGAGGAGTTATCCGTGCCTACCCATCGATTTTCGGAGCCTGATTCATTATTTATTCATTTTCCCGAAAGCGACGACACCATTAACTTGCCGTTCATCGACGACTTTTCCGATCGTTCGCCCATTCCGAGTCCGGCGCGTTGGGCCGACAAACACGTTTTCATCAACAACACTTACGGAATTAATCAGCCTACCATGGGCGTTGCCACTTTTGACGGCTTAGACGAAAATGGACGAGCATACGACATCAGCGCCTCTCAGGGAACAGCGCGATGTGATATGCTGACCTCCAGACACATAAATCTACAAGGGGCTCAAAATGTAAAACTCGGATTTTTGTATCAAGAGGCAGGAAGAGGTGAAAATCCGTCGAATGCTGATTCACTTCGCTTGGAATTTTGGTCTCCACAAGACACGGTCTGGCAAAGCGTATGGCGGGTAATTGGAAACACCGGTCCGTTCAATCGATTCCAGTCAGTACTTATCGATGTTGACGACCCCAAATGGCTTAGAAAAGGTTTTAGATTTCGCTTCACCTCCTTCGGAAATCCGAGTGGCGCATTCGACGTATGGAACATAGACTATGTATATTTAGCCGGCGGAAGATCGCAAAATGATACCTTGCCATTGGATGTGGCCTTTATCGACCAACACCAAACACTCTTGGTGGGCGGCTTTGAAGCATTACCATATTGGGTGTACGCCTCCTCCCCTACCAATTTTACGCGTACCTCAGTAACCCAAAGCTACAAACGCAATGTGCCACCAGGATCCCTAGGAGCAATTGTACTTTCCGGGTACAATTTAACCGGTCAAGGTTTAAATATCAATCAAAACGGAAACATCAACGATGCTGCAGGACACAACAACCTGCATTTTCAACGTATTGAATGGAGTCAAGCCATCGCGAACTTCACCAACGCATTAAGTCCCATAACCGGGCCATTTACCCTGCAAATGCGATCGCACATATCGGGAACAGCAGTGGGACTCCGACGCAATGACACCTTAGTTCGAAATCAGTTTTTCGGCAATTACTACGCCTACGACGACGGAAGTGCTGAAAGGGCTTACGGCATTGCCAACCAAACCGGGGCCATCACCCTTGCTTCATTTTCACTGCAAGCCAACGATTCCTTAAAAGGACTGTATCTCTATTTCCAGCCTGCGGATGTCGACCCACGCAATAATCCATTTCACATTGTCGTATACCAAAACAACAATGGTATTCCCGGAACCAAATTATTTGAAAGTGACTCCGCATATTTACCGCGATTCTCTGAGCACAACCAGTTCATACCGTATCCGATAACCAACCCTCCATTTCTCACAACAGGGAGTTATTTCATTGGTGTAAAACAGCAAAATGCCAATAAACTAAATATTGGTTTTGACATGAATAGCGTGAATAGAAACACTTTGGTGTACGGCGACGGATCAAACTGGTATGCCTCCCTATTCAACGGAACCTTAATGCTTAGACCCTACTTCCGCACGGAGGCGCCCGAAATTTCTGTGCGCGAATTCCGAGAAAGATCACCAAGATGTTGGCAGGCAGTCCCCAATCCAAGTAATGGCCAGCTACAAATCAAAGGTTTAGAATACGAAAGAGACTTTGAGGTGTATGATCAAACAGGGCGAAAGGCAGCAAATTTTCGCGCCAAAGCAAATGAGTACATCCATTTAAACCTCCCTGCAGGTATATATATTCTCCGTGACATAACCGAAGGACATCACCAAAAATTGGTGATTATCAGCCAATAAAATACACAACTATGATTCAGGAACATGAAGATGACTTCCATCATGAGGAAGAGGAAGAACTATACGTTCACCACCGTTTTGTTACCGACCCTGGTCAACAGCCACTGCGAATAGACAAATACCTGACCATTCACCTAAAGAACGCCTCGCGAAATAAAATTCAACAAGCTGCAAAAGCAGGTTCATTAAGGGTTAACAATGTCGAAGTCAAGCAAAATTACCGCGTAAAAGGCAACGAAGTCGTGGAAGTAGTTTTGACCTACCCGCCTCGCGAAAGGGAAATTATTCCGCAAGACATCCCCTTGGAAATTTTATATAAGGACCAGGATGTTGTCGTACTCAATAAAGAAGCCGGAATGGTTGTGCATCCGGGTTACGGAAATTATTCCGGGACTTTGGTCAATGCCTTGAGCTATTTATTCAAAGATTTACCCCAGCCAAGCGACAACCCGTTGCGTCCTGGATTGGTGCACCGACTGGATAAAAACACTTCTGGAGTTATGGTGGTTGCCACCAATGATTTTGCCATGGCGCATTTGGCTCAACAGTTTTACGTACGCTCCACAGATCGAACTTACAACGCATTGGTCTGGGGCGATTTGGAAGAAGAAAGCGGCACGATCACCGGGAATCTTGGCCGCAGTCTGCAAAACCGAAAAGTAATGGCGGTATTTCCAGAAGGCGACCAAGGCAAACACGCCATCACTCATTATCGCGTTTTGGAGCGCTTTGGTTACGTAACGTTGGTAGAGTGCAAACTCGAAACTGGGCGCACGCACCAAATTCGCATTCATATGAAACACCTAGGGCACCCCCTCTTTAATGACCCAGAATACGGAGGAGATAAAATTCTTCGTGGAACCAGATTTACCAAGTACCAACAGTTTATTCAAAACTGCTTTAATCTTTGTCCGCGACAAGCACTTCATGCAAAGACACTCGGATTTACACATCCGGTGACTGGGAAAAAACTCTATTTTGAAAGTCCATTACCCGCCGACATGGAGCAGCTGATTGAAAAGTGGCGTAATTACACGAAAAGCAACCCTTAAAATCGACTTGGTTATTTTCGGTTTAAGATAAACTCTGCAATATCTTGCATAACCACTTCCGAAAAAGTCTCTTCGTTACTGGCATATTTTAAAGGATCACCATCGGTGCAAGTTTGAAACAAATGATTCAGGTTGTCGTAGAGCTTGACCTCCACAGGAATTAGGTTTTGCTGAAGTATTCGACGGAAAGTCCGGGTATTTTCCTCAGCCGGAACTTGGGTATCCAACTTCCCATTGATCACTAAAGTAGGGGACGATATATTGCGAATACCCTCATTGACATCGTAGCGCATAAAGAAATAAAACCAGGGAGTAAGCATGCTGCGGGCAACCAAATCGTGTTGCTTTCTCAAAGCTTCAGCATCGGTTGAACTTTGAGCCAACTTAGCGAAATGCCCTTCAATTTTCTGCTGTGCCTCTTCGAGGGAATTAGCCTCCAGAAATAGGTCGAAATAGACCTCTACTTCTTGGCGTGACTTCTCTCTTTGGCGTTTTGATAATCCCTGAACTGTTTCTATTCGGTCGCGTTGCAATAAGAGTAAATCCTTGGCGGGCAAACCCGAGGCCGCGGCCATAATCAAAAAAGCTGGAGGTGATGATCCGAGTTCGTTATTGGCAATCAGCGCGCTCCATCCACCCTCGCTATGCCCAAAAAAACCAACGCGTTTTTTATCAACACGTTTATGCTTAATCAGCGATCGGTAAGCCGAGGCCGCATCCTTGCCAAAATCCTCGGTTGTGGCAGTTTCAAAAGAACCACCTGATTCACCCACTCCCCTTTCATCATAACGCAAAACCGCAATTCCCGAACGCGTTAGGTAATCAGCCAAAACTAAAAAAGGTTTATGTCCTAGAATTTCACTGTTTCTATCCTGAGGTCCACTACCGGTAATTAATACAACCGCAGGGAATCGCTTGCGTCCGTTCGGGATAGTCAGTGTACCCCGAAGTGTATCACCTTGATCGCTCAAAAACATAAACGTCTCTTCTCTATAAGGGAATGGCGGCTTAGGTTCCTGAGGTCGAATAGGTTTTGCCTCCGACTCCAGCATTGGTTTTAAAGAAATAGGAAAGGATTGACCGCCCTGAATCCACCTACCTTCCATATCGTCTTCGGCAATTAACTCCGCCTGAAAAGTTATATCCGCCTCCGAAATACGACATAAAAGCACTCCATTCCGAATTCGAACATCTGAAAAAGGCACGCCAAATGCGCCTTGATTAGGACTATCAAAATTAGCTATCACTTGATGAGGACCCGTAGAGTCTACGTGAATTTGTAGCTTTAATTCTTGAATTCCCACCTTGAGTGTTCCCGTCCAACTTCCTTGAAAACTTTGGGCTAAAAGATCTGTAAAACCACAGATCAGGACCAAGAGATAGATTATGCGAAACATGCTCAAATATTTTCAGACAAAAGTACACGAATTACCAGAAAAATTAAATCCCCGACAGCAAAAATGATTTCAGGGGATAAAAAAATAACCCAACGCCGACCTCGTTTTTTTTCGTAGGTTTGTCATCGTATTTTTGCTACTACATTAAATCCATATCACGTAAACGTATGAACCCGATAGTCAAACAAGAAGCATCCCGCTGGGGATTAATTATGGCTTCCGTATCCGTAATTTTTTACCTTATCGCCTATTTGTTTTCGCTCAAGCTATTTGTAAGCATTGGAGTCCCCATGATTGCTGTCAATATCATCCTTCTCGTTCTGGCTATTCGCAGTGCGCGTGAGCAAATGGAGGGATTCATTGAATTTAAAGATGCCTTCACAACTGCGTTTGTAGCCAATGTAATAGCCTCTTTAATTGGTACTGCCGTAGTTATTGTTATTTTCAACGTGCTCGATCCAAGTGCCGCTGACGAAATTCAAAAAATTGTTATCGAACAACGGATATACTTGGCTGAACGGCTGAAAGTACCCGAACCCCAAATAGAAAAAATGGTTGAAGACCTTTCTTCTATAAATGATTTTACCATTGCCAATCAAGTCAGAGGTTTTTTTATCGGACTGCTTTTCTCGGCGGCGATTTCCGCAATTTTAGCAGCCTTTTTAAAGAAAAACAAGCCCGTAATTTACGAATAAATCATGCAGAAATTCGACCTAAGTGTTGTCATACCCCTGCTCAATGAAGAAGAATCATTGCCGGAGTTACACGCGTGGATTTCTCGGGTTGCCCTAGAGCAAAATCTACGCATTGAAACTATTTTTGTAGATGACGGAAGTTCAGACCGCTCTTGGGAGGTCATTGAGGACATATCAGGGAAAGATGAAAATGTAAAGGCCCTACGGTTTCGGAGAAATCACGGCAAGAGTGCGGCCTTACAAGTGGGTTTCGGTGTGGCCAGCGGTGAGGTAGTCATCACTATGGATGCTGATTTACAAGACAGTCCGGACGAAATCCCCGACTTGAGAAAGATGATTGTCGAGGATGGTTATGATATGGTTTCGGGCTGGAAGAAAAAACGATTCGACCCATTATCGAAAACCATCCCCACCAAACTTTTTAATTGGGCGACTCGAAAAATATCTGGAATACATTTACACGATTTCAATTGCGGCTTAAAAGCGTATCGATTGGAAGTGGTTAAAAGCATCGACGTGTACGGAGAGTTGCACCGTTATATCCCCTTTTTAGCTCGCAACGCCGGTTATACAAAAATTGGCGAGAAGGTTGTTCAACATCGCGCACGAAAATATGGGACCACCAAATTTGGTCTCGAGCGATTCATCAACGGATTCTTAGATCTTGTTACCCTAGCATTTGTATCGAAGTTCAGTCGCCGACCCATGCACTTTTTTGGAGGTTTAGGCACATTGATGTTCTTCTTTGGATTTTTTTCGGCACTACTTATTGGTGTGGGTAAACTCTACGCCCTTTCTCAAGGAGTAAAAGCAATACTAGTAACCGATAACCCCTGGTTTTATATTGCCTTGACTTCCATGATTTTAGGAACACAACTATTTTTAGCCGGCTTTATTGCAGAAATGATTTTACGCAATACATCCCGCAGAACAGAATACAGTGTTGGGGAACGCATTAATTGCTGACCCCAAGAAACAAAAAAATATGTCTAAAATACTCGTAATCAGCGATTACGCAAACATCGTTTCGGCCAGACCCGAAGCGGAAATTTTTATTTCACTACACCAAAAAGGCTGGGATCTTCTTTTGATGGTTCCGGAAGAATCCCCTTGGATTCCCAGATTTAAGGAGGTTGGTATTCCCTTGGAAATCTATAAGCCCGATGGGAGAAAATCGCCAAACGAAATTGCGCACATTCGCAAAGTCTTGGATGAGCATCAGATTCCATTGATGATTCTGTTCAATAATCGGGCGGTGATTAATGGGATTCAAGCCGCAAAAAATCATCCCGTAAAAGTGGTGGTTTATCGAGGAACTGTGGGTAATGTGTACTGGTACGACCCTACCTCCTACTTAAAAGTATTACACCCCCGCGTTGATTATCTTCTTTGTTTGCAGGAAGGTGTCCAAGCACACCTCAACAAGCAACTTATATTTAGCAAAAAGAAGACCTTCTTAATGCGTAAAGGGCACAAACCCGAATGGTATGAAAACGTTATAGCCAGAGAACGCGAGTCGTTTCAGATTCCTCAGGACGCCTTTTTGATTTCGTACGTGGGCAATGTCCGCAGATTTAAAGGAGTCAAGTATTTACTGGCCGCCACGCATCAGCTCGCTAAAGAAAAAAATATCCACCTGATGCTTATTGGCAATGGCTTCGACAAAGACCCCTTCAAGCGAATGATTGAAGATAGTCCCATGAAGGACCGCATTCACGTTTTGGGTTATCAAAAAGAGGCACTTTCTTTTGTCGCGGCAGCCGACCTTGCCGTTTTACCGTCTCTACGGACAGAGGCCCTTACCAAAGCCGTACAGGAAGCTATGCACCTGGGAATTTGTCCAGTAATTACCGATATAGCCGGGAACCAAGGTTTGGTGAAAGACGGTCTTAGCGGACGCGTTGTACCCATTAAAGACAGCAATGCGCTAGCCAGTGCATTGCTTGATTGCTACAACAATCCGGAAAAAACTAAAGAGATGGGCATGCAAGCAAAAAAACACATACAAACCTGGCTCACCCACGAAAAAACTGTTGAAATGGCTGAAACTGCATTCCGCCAAATGTTGGAAGACAAATAGTGTTCATTTCCTGTGAAAAAAATAAATCAAAACCGGTTGACAACATAGGGCTTTTCCTTTACCTTTCAGCTTGAAAAATCAGCACTCATATTTGTATGGCAGAAACGACTAATTATACCGAAGACAATATCCGTTCACTCGACTGGAAGGAGCATATTCGCTTACGTCCGGGAATGTATATTGGAAAATTAGGTGATGGAAGTTCACCCGACGACGGTATTTACATCCTCATCAAAGAAGTCATCGACAATAGTATTGATGAATACGTAATGGGTACTGGGAAAACCATCGAAGTTAAAGTATCGGAAGATGAGGTCAGCATTCGCGACTACGGTCGTGGAATACCTCTAGGCAAAGTTATCGATTGTGTAAGCAAAATCAACACCGGGGCAAAATACGATTCACAGGCGTTTAAAAAGTCTGTAGGACTAAACGGGGTGGGAACCAAAGCGGTAAACGCCCTTTCGGATTACTTCAAAATTCAGAGTGTACGTGATGGGCAAACCAAGGTTGCCGTCTTTGAAAAAGGACAGCTGGTTGAGGATATGCCCGTGACCGAATCAGCAGCCAGAAGAGGAACTTTAGTGGTATTTCGACCGGACAATAGTATTTTCAAAAAATTCAGATTCGTTGCGGAGTACATCGAGCGGATGATTCGCAATTATGTGTACCTCAATCCCGGCTTGAGCATTTATCTCAACGGAGAAAAATATTATTCAGAAAACGGACTCAAAGACCTACTGGAGGAGAACATCGATACTGAAGTATTGCACCCTGTTATTCATTTACGCGGTGAAGACATTGAGATCGCAATTTCCCACAGCGAAAAATCGCAATCTGAATCGTATTACAGCTTTGTCAACGGGCAACACACCACGCAAGGAGGCACCCACCTAGCTGCATTTAGAGAAGCATTGGTGAAAACCATGCGGGAGTTCTACAACAAAAACTTCGATCCCAGTGACGTACGCCAATCCGTAATTGCCGCCATTGCGATAAAAGTCGTGGAACCAGTATTTGAATCACAAACCAAAACCAAGCTAGGTTCTGCCGATATGGGGCCAGACTTACCGACTGTCCGGACGTTTATCGTGGATTTTGTCAAGACACAACTCGACAATTATTTACACAAGAATCAAGACGTTGCCGAGGCTATTTTGCGAAAAATTATGCGTGCAGAACGCGAGCGTAAAGATTTAGCTGGAATTCGCAAACTCGCCCGCGAACGCGCAAAGAAAGTAAGTCTGCACAACAAAAAACTGAGAGATTGTAGAGTTCATTACACCGATTTAAAGAACGACAGAAAACAAGAAACCACCCTATTCATCACTGAGGGGGACTCGGCGAGTGGCTCAATAACCAAAGCACGAGACGTTAACACTCAAGCCGTTTTTAGTCTTAAAGGAAAACCTTTAAACTGCTATAACCTCACCAAAAAAGTGGTTTACGAAAACGAGGAGTTCAATTTACTTCAAGCGGCATTGGATATTGAAGATGGACTAGAAAATCTTCGTTACAATCAGGTTGTAATCGCCACCGATGCCGACGTTGACGGTATGCATATTCGTCTGCTACTAATCACCTTTTTCTTGCAATTCTTCCCGGAATTAGTCCGTGAGGGGCACCTCTACATCTTGCAAACACCACTATTTAGAGTGCGTAATAAGAAGGACACCATCTATTGCTATTCCGAGGATGAACGCCGGAATGCCATGGCTAAATTAGGCGCAAAGCCCGAGATTACTCGATTTAAAGGACTCGGAGAAATTTCACCAGATGAATTTAAACACTTCATTGGCAAAGATATCCGCTTAGACCCTGTTATGATCGGAAGAGATAGTTCGGTAGATAAGCTCCTGGAGTTTTATATGGGCAAAAACACCCCGCAGCGCCAAGAATTTATCATTGAAAATCTTCGAGTAGAAAAAGACGATATTTTGGTGTAAGCGATAAATGGAGATACCCTCCGAAAAATCATTTGTTAACACCTTTTAAAAAACTTTTTGCAGTGTTAAATCAATTTGTATTACATTTGCTTAACTTATGAAGTGTTAAAATCACTCTGAAAGTAGTTAAACTAAGTTTTCATACGCAAATTTCATAGTCATATGCGTTTAATATACAGTGCACTATTCGTTCTATCGCTAGGCGTAAGCACACAGTTAAAAGCTCAGATCAGCACGGGTACTCCCCCACCTGAATTGGCTTTTGATGATTGCATACCGTTTATTGCAAATGCTTTTACGCCCAATGGTGATAATCGCAACGACAAATTCGGCATCCGCATTAATCCTAGATGTACGTTGGTAGATTTCAAAATGCAAATCGCCGACCGTTGGGGCCGAAAAGTTTTTGATGTAGAGAATCATCGCGAAGAGTTTTGGTGGGACGGAACTTGGGACGGCACACAGCTGCCGAGCGGAGTTTACTTCTATCAGATTACGGCCCGCTTTGACCCACCTTCGGGAGGTCCTACCCAGCTTATCAACAAGCAAGGAACGGTTACGTTGATTCGCTAGATCAACAACATATTTTTCAAAAAAAAGCACTTCGTAATTGAAGTGCTTTTTTATTTGCGAGAATAAAGTTTAGTTGTATTACCAGTTCGGTGTCAGCTTATAACTCAGTAATGGGTGTTTATCAACAATTACAATACGGGCTGCACCTTAAAACCTCTTTCCTTCAGTAGTGTGATAACTCCCTGATCACCCAACAAGTGAGCCGCTCCAACGGCAAAAAGAGCAGGTTCTTTGCGCATTTGCTTTTCCATAATCGGTATCCAGGCTTGATTTCTGCGGGTTAGAATAAAGTCATCGAACTGCATTAACGTGTGTTCATCCATCATTTTCATAAGGCCTTCAAGATTCATTTCCGTATAAAACTTCACCATAGCTCGTAACTCTTCGCCGGCTTCGGGCATGTTCATTACCATCTCTTTCAAGTCTTGGAACTGCTGCTCAACAGGTATGCTGTCGAAAATCGCCATTTGTTGCTCCACAGTCTCAAGAGCCTTTACGGGAATTCCCCCCTCTGCGGCCATCGCCATCAATTCGACCTCGTAGGACTTAATATTACAGCTGTACAGACTCTGCGTAAGCATCATACTTACCATAAAAGGTTTGAATAAACGAATTGTCTCAAAGTTCATTCCCATCTCCATAAGATATCGCGAGATTTCATCCTTAATGTCGTCTTCCATCTCGTCGTATAAGTCAGAAACCGTTGGATCTATCATTTTCATAATGGCGGCGCTCATGGCCACGGAGTCGGAGATATCAATTTCCAGATAAAGGGCCTTCACCTTATTCATAGCCACAGTAAGCTCATCCATTAGGAAGAAATCATCCTCACAAATCATGTGAATAGTGCCGTACACGTAGGAGGGTTTCTTTAGTCCGTTACCACTAACCTTATAGAGCAGACTCTGTTTTTGGGCATGCAGTTGAAGACTGATAAATATTGAGCCTAAGATGGCAATGAATAAACGCATATCTGAAAGTTTGATGGATTGATTTAATTAAAACACCTCATAAATACCGGCGGCACCTTGACCAGTACCGACACACATGGTAACCATTCCGTATTTTTGGTTTCGAGCTTTCATTTCGTTAAAAAGCTGGACGCTGAGTTTTGCGCCCGAACACCCAAGTGGATGTCCCAAAGCTATAGCGCCACCATTGACATTAACGATATCCGGATTCAGATCCAGCTCACGCATTACGGCGATTGATTGCGAGGCAAAGGCCTCGTTAAGTTCTATTTGCTCGATATCCTGTTTACGCAATCCTGAACGCTCAAGGACTTTAGGAATTGCGAACACCGGACCAATACCCATAATTCGCGGCTCAACACCAGCAACGTCGTAATTTACCAAGCGGGCAATAGGCTCCAGATTTAATTCTTTCATCATCTTCTCACTCATGACTACAACAAATGCAGCCCCATCCGATGTTTGTGAAGCATTTCCAGCGGTTACACTGCCGCGATCGGCAAAAACCGGACGCAATTTAGCCAAGGCTTCAAGATTTGTGCCCGCTCTAGGACCTTCGTCCGTATTGACAATATACTTTCGAACCTGACGCTTTTCTCTTTCATCGAGGAATACCTCCTCAACTTCGATAGGGGTGACTTGTGAAGCAAATGCTCCTCTCTGAATAGCGTCCAAAGCGCGCTGATGCGAACGCAGGGCAAAAGCATCTTGGTCTTCACGACTGACTTTATATTTTTCCGCTACCGCCTCGGCAGTGAGCCCCATATTGTTATAGTAGTCAGCGTGCTCCTTAGCCAAACCGTAGTTGGGAGTCACCTTCCACCCCCCCATAGGGATGAAACTCATACTCTCCGAACCGCCGGCAATTATACAGTCGGCCATTCCCATACGAATTTTGGCCGTAGCAATAGCAATTGTCTCCAATCCACTAGCACAATAACGGTTTACCGTCATACCAGGCACATCCACACTATTCATCGACATGAGAGAAATCAGGCGACCAAAGTTCAAACCCTGCTCAGCTTCCGGCATGGCATTACCAACAATGATGTCATTGACCCGCTTAGGATCCAAGTTTGGAAGATCTTTGAGTAAATCTTTGATAACAGCTGCCGCTAAATCGTCGGGGCGAGTAAAACGCAATCCTCCTTTATTGGCCTTTCCTACTGCGGAGCGCTTGCCCGCTACAATGTATGCATCCATAACACAAACCTTTAAATATTATTGATCAAGTTGAGCCAAATTTGCCAACTTCACCGCGTCCTTTACGCGGATTTTCTTTACTTTAGTTTCAATCAACCCCTCACTTTTAAAATCAGATAACAAGCGAATTAGGGTTTCAGTGGCTGTGCCCACCATATTCGAATACTCTTCTCTGCTGAGCTGAATATCCAAATACTCATTTTCGTCAACGCCGAACTTTGCTTGCAGCATTAACAGAACTTCTGCCAAACGCTGACGGACATTCTTTTGCGCAAGGTTGGTAATCATCTTACCAGACTCGCCTAAATCATGACACGCCTGCTGCATCAACGACAAAGAAAAACCGGCATTCTCTTGAATAAACGAAAATAAAACAGATTTGGGAATAAAACAAGCGTGGGTATCTTCCAAGGCAACAATAGAAGCCGATAACGCCTCATTGGCCAAGACCGAACGGTAGCCCAAAAGATCACCGGTAGAACCCAGACGAATGATATGATCGCGACCTTCAGGCCCGAGGCGAGTAAACTTAACTTTACCCGTATGCAGACAAAATACCCCTGATGGTTTGCTGCCCTCAGGCATAATTACCTGACCTTTCTTGAAAACTGAGCAGCCTTTTTCACTATCAATTACTGATAATTCATCGGGAGAAAGATGCCCTAAGACACATCGGTTATGAACCGAACAATCCTTACAGTGTAAGGGAATGGTATTACTCATAAATAAACTGACCTTTGGGACAAATATACATATCAGAAGAATATCTTCCAAACAGATAATCCCAAAAGCGTCTATTAATTCGTTACCGAAAGCCTAAATATAAACCCGAACCGCAAAAAAACATAAAACCCTGATAATCTATTACTACCAACCGACTTCAGGTCGTTTTGGCTCTTTAAGGGTAAAAACTCTAGAGATATTAAAACCGAAAAACAATCCGCCTTCCAGCCAATTTCCTGTAGTCTTAACCATCCAATCAGGATCAATTAAGCCGCGAGAGTTGGTAACATGAAGTTGAAAGACGTGTCCGCCGGTTTCAATATCTACACCTACCGACAAGGCGTTGTAATACGGAGTCTCAACGCCCTGACGAACACTAAAATTACGTGGTGACTGAAGGGCGTATTCCGCAGTGAGCGCAAAGCGACGGGTTAGCTTGAAACGCCCACCTACAGGGAGTACAAAAAGTGAATTGGGTTGCGCATTAAATTCAACCAAATTGAAATGAACCAATGAGGGCGAAATCATCGCAGAAAAGGATGAAGAAAACTTACGAGCAAAAATCAATTGATGACTGTAAGAAAGGCGATCCGAAAAGTCTGGAGTAAACGATCTTCTTGTCATGTTGAGGTATGCCGCCGAAAACAAAGTAATGGAAAGTGGTATATTTTTCTTCCCGGTTTGCTGTCGTAACAAACGATACTTCAGCGTAAAATCGGATGTCTTGTTATAAGAGCTCCTGCCCACTCCCAAGCTAAGTCGATCACTGATAGCATAATCCAAGCCTAAGCGAACTTGCGCAACGTCCAATCCGAAAAAATTATACAAAAAATCGTTATTAAATGGGCCAAATCGGTGTTGAAACATAAACTGCAAAACCCCTTCCGCGGAAGCTTCATTGGTTTGCATGTTAATCAAACGCGTTCCTTTAAAGGTTGCTTCAGCGTAATTCTGATTCGGCTCATCACCAAGTATATCGAGTAAGTCTTCGGAGCCTTGAGCTAAGAGAAACGCATTCCCAAAGAGTATGAAAATGCAGAATAAATATAAATGTTTCAAAATGTTTATTTTTGAACGGGTTGGTATACTGCTTTCATTCGAACCTCAAAAATTTCGGCAATCTTATCGCGCACATTTCCAGGAATTTTTATATTATAATCCTCAGGACTGATAGTAAAGACAGACTCTAAACTCAACTTTCCATCAGGTTGCACAATAATCTCAGCCAGTGTAGATATGGGTCGGGAAACCCCATGCATCTCCATAGTGCCCGATAACTTGATTGCGTATGTTCCTGGCGTACGGAAGTCAATTTTCTCGGAAAAATTCCCCTTGAATACCGCGCGAGGATACTTATCGGAATGCACGTAATTTTCGTTGTAATGCTCCTCCATTAAGGCCTTACGAAAACGAAAAGACTTTTGCAGAACTTGAACAACCAAGGAACCACCTTCAAAATCAATAACACTACCCGCCTGATTGGAAACCGGATCTATTGTTTCCAGAATTGTCTCTCCTCGGAAAGCTATGACCCCTTCGCGGGTCATGAATTTCTGAGCGCTGATAGAACTGAAGACTAAACAAATAGGAATTAAAAACAGAAATCGCAGCATGATAAAAATTTATTCGTTGACCTGGACTATCCACGCAAGCAGACGATTTAAATCAGCCGAAGACAGATTAAATCCCGGGGGCATTTTGCGTGGATTATTCGGAGGAAGTAATAGAACCTCTTCGAGCAAACCGCTCTGCGCCATTGCAACCATACTAGTTTCACCGTCGATAACTAATCCCCCTGAGGCAGCCTGCGCATTGTGACAAACCATACAATTGGATTGGATTATTGGAGCGATATCCACTTGATAACTCAATTGACCATTGGGTTCGTCGTTGTGTTT
Organism: Flavobacteriales bacterium; assembly: GCA_007693635.1. GTDB lineage: Bacteria > Bacteroidota > Bacteroidia > Flavobacteriales > Schleiferiaceae > CSBr16-58. The sequence continues at coordinate 49,405 of REDE01000127.1, forward strand.
ATCCTCCTCATTTTCGGAGCTGCACGAAAAAAGAGCAACAAAGGAAAAAAGGTATAAAATCTTCTTCATAGGGTGTTTAATTTTGATTTAGTCACAGTTGATTAACGAATTTAAAAAGCCTTTTGTTTGCACGAGCTAACTTGAAAACAATGCATTACCTTTGGTGTTGGATACGCGAAGGCAAAAATTCACTTAAAACCGCGGTAAATATAACTTAACAAGTTGGTAATCGCACCAAAAAACAAAGATATGCAAACAAGAAACATCATCATTGGCCTAATACTCGTTGGATTCCTTTCCTTAATATACGTTTGGTTTTTTGTCTACAACAAATCACACCAAAACATCCAAAACATGAAGCCCGTCTTTGAGGGAACCGCTCAAGAACTCTTAGATCTTTCCGATGAAAACTTCATCGATATGGCGGTTTTGATTAACGGCGAAGTTAGCGAGGCTGGTGAGAGAACTTCCGTTTTAGACCAAGCAGTCCAAATTCGTTTCAGCGATGAAGTTGAGCCCAATTTGGAGATAGGTGACGTCATTTTTGTTCGTTGTCGCCTTGTTGGCTACGAAGAAGATTTGCTTTTAGGGGAACGCATTGTTCTCTGCGACCAGTGTATTTTTGAAAAATAACCGACAACTATTTTACCTGAAGACACGAACTTGAAAATACCACACATGTTTGAACGTCTATTTTATTTGTTTTCGATTAATCTAATGCTCGCTACCTTCTCGGTAATTGGCCAGCATGGTTTGTACGATCTTGAAGATAGGCAGCGACAAAATCAACTACTACAAAATCTGCTTGAATCATCTAGTGCGCGTAGCTTGAGGGTTGAAAATTGGCTGCAAACCCACCAAAAAAATCGGTATTTCAGGGATAGCTTAGGAACATACTATACGGTATTTGATGTTATTTCGAACCAATATCCACTTTACCAAATCTCTGCAAACTCGACGATCGCCAGCATACTACAAACCAGCACATTATTCCCATCAAATAGTTTCAATCTCAGTGGTAATGGTATTGAAATAGGTCTTTGGGAAGCTGGAAACCAAGCTCCTTTGGCGAGTCACGAACAATTGACTAGTAGAATTTCTAATCCCGATAACATTGCTATAGGCTCCCACGCAACTTGGATTGCGGGAACCTTAATTGCTTCAGGGAATGGAAATCCCAATGCAAAGGGAATGGCTCCCGAGGCATCTATTGTGGTGCGAAGGGACGATAACACACCCGAACTACTCCAATTTGGAATGAATGAAGGACTCATTTCCGACCATTCGTATCAGGTACCTGTAGGTTGGTTTTTCGATGGAACTGAATGGACCTGGTGGGCTGATACTTCAATAACTCAAACTTCAGCGCATCGATTTGGACAGTATAGCGATATAGACCAAGAGCTTGACAAAATTGCTAGAGTCACACAGTATCATTTAATAGTCAGGGCAACAGGAAATCTACGCGGCATTGAACCTCCAAGCAATACCAACTACTGGACTTGGGATGGGAATGGCTGGATCACTCTAAATACCAACTCGTTTCCTCGCGAAAAAAATGGCGGAGCAGATGGGTACGATTGCATCCCTATGGGCGCCGTTGCAAAAAATATTTTAACTGTAGGGGGAGTAACAAAAAATCAGATTAATGGATTTTACGAAAACATGAGCGTAAGCGGTTGGGGGCCCGCAGACGACGGGCGAATAAAACCCGACTTAGTTGCACCGGGAAGCGACGTGACTTCCACCAGCAATAGTGCAGATAACGCATACGGCGGCGGAACGGGCACTTCATTCTCAACGGCTGCTGTAAGTGGCTCTCTAGTTCTCGTTCAGGAAATGATGATGCGAAAAAGCAACAGACCGCTTTTAGCCTCAACTCTAAAAGGGCTAGCCATACACACGGCAAATTCTAATGACTCTATAGCAGGACCCAATTATCGAACAGGTTGGGGATTGCTAAACACCGAAGCCGCTGTAGAATTAATTGAAAACCTGGAAAACGGAATAATCATCGAGCGTGACTTGGAACAAGGTGAGGAATTTGTTCTTCGGTTTCTCAATGAAGGAAACAAAAAAGTCAAAGCGACAATTTGCTGGATAGATCCTGAATCACCGCTAATTGACGATCTTTTGAATGACCGCAGTCCACGACTGGTTAACGATCTGGATATACGTTTGACACACGACCCCGATAACACTTCTGCCGCTCAAGTGTTTTTCCCTTGGAAACTCGATCCAAATACCCCCTCAGCTGCGGCAACGAGAGCTGATAATAGCGTAGATAATGTAGAAGTTATTGAACCCGAAACAACTCCAAACGGTCTCTGGGAATTAAGAGTGACGTACAAAAATTCGTTAAGTGATGGCTCGCAAAGATTTTCATTAATACTCGAAGGCGTACCCTTTGAGTGGAATGCAAGTTCTGCAAATGATACACTGTGGTCGACACCGAGTAATTGGAAAGGAAACGCCGTTCCTCCCGAAAACGCCTGGGTATATGTAGGCCCTGGCAAAAGTCAACTCACACTAGACCTCACCAGTAATATTGGCGCATTAACGGTAAACGAAAATGCTAATGTCGTAATCTATGGTGAACTGGAGGTTAACGGCGACATTCACAATAGAGGCAATGTGTTCATTAAGGATGGACAACTAAAATGGAATGGGTCGTACTGGGGAGAAATTGATTATTTGAGAAGTGGGAAGAATAACTGGGTAAGCATTGGCGCACCAACATCCAACACCATAGCCAATCAACTGGGAAATGTATCACCCGCACAAGGAAATGGCTTCTCATGGAATGCCAATGATGCAGAATGGGAAAGCATTAACCCCAATGATACTTTGAAGCCGGGCGCCGGGCACCTCGTCTTTTATGGAAATTTTGGCGTTGACACAAGTTTTGCCAGCATTCATTTTAATGGCAAGCCCAACCAAAAATCCTTTTTCGAACTCGGATACAATGACGGAACAAGCTCATCAGCAACATTCACCAACGGAAACGGAGAAGCAGGCTGGAACCTACTAAGCAACCCATTTACCTCCGCGCTAGATTTTAGCACCTGGTTCTCTATGGATTTTGATTTAGAAAATGCTTTTTACATTTGGAATTCTGTTGACGAAGAATACCAAGCATACAGTCCGGCAGTAAACGGCATATTAACTCCTCATATCGCTCCATTACAGGGTTTCTGGGTGCAAAAAAAATCGCATGCACCACCAACAGTGCTTCCCAACACTTCCATAAGAAAACATGCTGTGCTAAGTACTGCAGCAAATTTCTTAAGAGATGAGCCATTCAACACCCTCATATTGGTGCTTGAAAACAACCTTCGCAAGGACTCTACATTTTTGGTATTCATCGACGGGACGAGTAATCAGTATGATTCAGGTTGGGATGCCTGGAAATTGCCTTCTCAAAAATTAGACTTAGCAACCCGAGAGACTGATGATTATTTATCGATAAATGCGGTGGATGTGCCAAACTCAAAAGGATCAATTGAACTTCACGTATACAGTGAAGTCGCAAATAGCACACACGAATTTCGTCTTAACACGCGGTTTTTAAGTGACGATTTAAGTGTTTGGCTGGAAGACAAGCAACTAGAGCGTTTTGCAAATCTTAGAGAGAATCCTTATATCTTCACAATCGATACCAACCAAATAACTGGTCGATTCATTCTGCATTACGGGATGCTAAACCTAGACCGTGAAGATTTTATTTTCAATGACAAAAACAAAGACCTATTCCTTTACCACTTTGGAAACGAGCTTCATCTACATGCAGTTAACCAAGATTTCAAAGATTTACAAATTGATGTATTTCATTCTGGCGGACAGAAAGTATTTACCAGTAACATTCAAGAGTTACCTGTTGGAAGTCAGGAAGCCATCACGCTTCCTAAACTTCCATCCGGTCTTTATGTGGCGGTAGTGAATAATGGCAGACAGCACATAAAATTCATTATTCCCTAAAAATCACAGAACAATTCGAACTGCTTTTCTATCATTTTGCAACAAATACACACCTTTTGGCAAATGCTCCAAACTAAACTCGTGTAGCCCTTCATCTGCAATTCTAAAGTTCGCAACCTCCCTTCCGGTAACGTCAAAGATTTTTAGCTTGATCTCCTGCGAAAAAGGCAGATCAATAAAGAGACGTTTTTCGTATACCCATGAACGAAACTTTTTTTCCTGTGAGGGTGCCTCAGTGGAAAGTTCTGGCTGTGAAATAGCTCCGACGTGAAGAACAAAGCGATCAAATAATGTGTCTGATTGTGAAGGCAGCCAAGAGAATGGTCGAACTCTAAGATCGTGAAAAACTCCTTGATCAACATCTTCCAGCCACAATCCAACATGCCCATTTCCGTAGTCGTTCAACAAACTAATTTGGTGAATATTTCCATCAACCACCGGGTAAACGGTCAACGGAATTCGCCGAAAAGAGTCCAGGGGAGGAAGATATAATATGGCGTTCGAATCCGCATAGAAGCTTGGCTGCGAAGGATCATTCGCCATTTTATGTCCGTCAAGTGCGTGATCAAAACCTTCCGTTGCATCTGCATGAAAACCCAGCACCCACTCCTCGTCGTGGTACGCTTCATTTTCAAGTTTAAATTTAAATCGCAAATGTGGGTCCGTCTCCATCCGCTTCAGTCGCCTTTCTCTATTCCAAACCCTGCTCGATGATCTAAAGGTCAATTGATGTCCGCTTCCCGTTCCGGCGGCATTTGCCCGAATCCAAAATGCCTGCATAGGAGGAATATAGCGGGAATCATCCGTTTCGGTTATCCCTACAGCTTTAAAGCCTGAATTTTCTGCATTGCGAATGTATATCGTCCCTTCCACATGATTAGGTATATTTTGATCATGCCAATCATACGTCATGTAGAATGGATTTGAAATCAGATTCCAACCATCCCGAACTCCGGAAACGGTTATACTTTGAGAAGTTGTACCGAAGCCGAGAATAACAGACATATCCATCCCGTCAGTAACGGGTCCCGCTGCCTGAATTACTCCCGGCAGTGCTCGAGTAAAAGTCCCATGAGGTGTAGTCCCAGCAAAAAGCATGTATCCCCTACCCCTTTCAAAAGTTGAATCGGAGGGCAAACTGTAATCGCCGGCGCTCGCATCCCAAGAAAACAGTACACTCTGCGATGGGTTTGAAAAATTAAAATGCGCTCCTGAATCCGCAAGATTGGTGAATAAGCCCTCAGAAGCCGCGCCAACCATATACCATCTTGCTCCTTCATTCTGGGAGTCTGCCAAATACATGGACTGGACGACCGTACCACTGCCAGAAACCGTGTAGTGCTCCATCATTCCGTAGAACGTATCATTAGCTGCGAGTTCGATTACACCATGATGTACCAGATTACCCAAGACTTTTACATTTCCAAACCGCAAATGAGCGGAACTATTCGTCAACAAGTTACCCCCTAAACTCATCTCCAAATAATCACCCGAAAAATTCCCTCCAAACTCGACAGAATCAACGAGCTCTACTTTTGTCCCGGATAAAAAATGCACCAAACCCGGAGCTTCCCAAAGTTGCTTATTTCCCCCAAGATTTCGCAGGGCATAGTCGACGGTATTGGTGAAAATTGCCGTTCCCGCTACGTGCATGTCACCAGCAATTATCGTCCGCATGCTAAAGGTATACGACGCATTTTCACCCATAAAAAAATCGCCCTGAATAGTAACCGGATTTACCGAAGAGAATGCGAAGGGCTGTGGATTTCCCAAAATATGAAGACTGGGATAAATCTGATTCACCATTGAAGGTGTTCCCGAAAATGCAACTCCATATACCCAAATTGCATCACGATAATCGCTTTGAGTTTTGATCAAAGTACTTACTAATGTTGCGGTAGCTCGATTCGTATTATGAATATAGGTACCCCCTCCTTTGATCAGCCAAGAATTTGTAAAAAAACCGCCGCCACTCATGCTGCCGGCCTCATTGATAAATACGCCTTTTTCGGAAATCACCAAACCAGAATCCTGCGCACTGAGATGCAATCCAAAAGTATTTGATGATGGCAACTTGACATAAATCGAATCTGTAGGGCGAACGTAAAGTGCGGTTAAATCGATTCGTCGAGCGGGAAGATCGATGTGGTAGGGGCCCGAAACTAACGAATTATCCAAGATCACCGTATCAAAAACCGCGGGTATACGTCCTCCGGTCCAGTTATTCAAATCGTCCCAAACTCCTGGAACACCCCCTCCCGTATAATAATGTGATAGGGCGTTCAAGGTTGAAAATCCAAACTCCAAGGAGGATGACCACGCATTGCCATCAAATGCATAAACGGCTAAAGTATAGGTTGTCCCGGGCTGCAATCCGTGAAGTTCCGCTTGATAATCATTGGAAGCGTACACAACGTACGAGTTATTACCCAAATCAGATCCCAAACCAAAAAAAGCATTCGCCGTATACGACGAAGCAAGGGGGGATGAGGGCGTGCCAGCTCCTTCCTTGGCGACCACTAGAAAATAGTCAGTACAAGGATGCCCGGTCCAAGAAAAGAAAGCCTCGGCATAGCCTACGGAATCAATTGAAGCCTGTGCAGGAGCGGGCAAATTTGTTGGACAGCTACTACTCATAATATTCCAGCTTAGCGAAAAATTGTCGATGGCGTAGACATCTCGACTTCCCGAGCCTGAGGAAGCCGACAAAACAGCAAAACGAATCCATACCGGCGTAGACTGATTATCGGCATCCGTACCGAGAGAATACAAGGATGACGTACTTCCCCAGTCACTTGAATCGGCATTCATTGGCAGGGTAAATGAACCCAGTGTTTGCCAAACCTGCCCTTCATCGACCGAATATTGAACCACAACGGAATATTCACGACCTTGAGGGTCGAGCAAAAGATGATCCACTGAGAAAGAGAGTGACTCTCTAAATAATGTGTTGGATATTTTAAAAACTATTGAAGCGCCCGGATCGCCGAAAGAATTAGTTAGTCGCCACCCTAAGGCTCTATTTGGGTGAGCGGCCTGTTGAGTTGCAGTCGCAGTACTTGACAAACCTATTGCGGAAGAGACATTCCTAAATCCTCCCGTCAAATTGGCCCAACTAACAATAGAAGGCGAAAACGCAACCGGCACGCCAACTGAACCAGAAGTAGATGATTGATAAACAGACCACCCTGGAGGCAAACCATTTGATAGTTCATCAAAATTCTGCTGATAATTCGTCCCCACTGGAAGTAACAGCTCCGACTGTCCATAAGCACTAAGTTGCCATAACGCTAAAAAAAGCAGTGCGAAAAATTTTTTCATTTTACTAATTTTTAATGTTAAACAATGACCGACACACCTGGGAACTTCAATTGCCAAAACAGAATATCCAGACAAAAATCCAGAACAATCATAGAAAGTCAATTTTCTGATTGTATTTAGACTAACGAACAGTAATCAGAAAATTTAACACTCAAGACTTGATCAAGGAGCTAACATATCAATTCCTAGGCGAGCAACAAAAGTAGGAAAAGTTTTTCAATAACAAAATATTTTTAACAGAATTTCCCTACATTTTTATTCATCCAATAAAAACCCCCCAAAGAATCGCGTGCACGAGACCTTTGGGGGGCGTAAAAATTGATGAGTGGCTGCCAGAGCCGAGGAAACTATTTTACATAAATTGTTCTAGAATTTTCTTCACGTCCTTAAATACCTTATCCACAGAGTCGTTACCATTAACGCGGGCAATTTTCTCTTGATTCTCTATACGGGAGATTGCAATTTCGTAGGCATTTTTTACCGAGCGAAGATTCTCTTCAGTTTCGTAGAGCTCTGCTGAGGGTCTAGTAGCATTGATGCGTTGCATGCTCACCACGGGATCCATATCGATGTAGATATGAACATCTGGCTGCAGGAGTTCTTTACTAATTCGATTACTTTCCACCACCCAATCGAGGTCGGTATGCACTCCGTGATACGCATACGACGAAAGGTAATAGCGATCGGTCAGTACCGTATATCCCTCTTCGAGTTTACGAATGAGTCCGTCCTTTTCATCCAGTAAATGCTGAAGGCGATCAGCGGCGAAGAGCGCGGCAATCACACGGTGATCTCCCTCCATCTTACCGGCGAAAATATCGCGAATCATTCGACCAATTGGTCCACGTGTAGGCTCAGCTGTTGCGTAGACCTTATGGCCATTTTCTTGGAGGAAGGCTGCTATTTTGGGAATTTGCGTAGTTTTACCACTACCATCTATACCTTCGAGGGCTATAAAAAGATTTTTTGACATGAGGCAAATTTTGCCCAAAAGTAATCATAAAGCTTGGGATTTTAAAGGTATATATCGCCTAATATCGCTTACATTTGTGACCCAAGAAGACACAATCGCCATTTACTCTAACAATCAACATCATGCGCTTTAACCGCAAATTCCTCATACTCCCTCTCCTTTTCAGTATCCTAGCTTGCTCGGAATCCATCGAATTAGAATTGAATCCCAAAGCCGGTAAAACGCATCAACTGAATTCTACCGGACTGAGTACTGTCCAACAAATCATTAATGGGGAAGATATCGTAATGACTTCCGAAACAGTTATGAATATCGATTTCACTCCCATGGATGCTGGGGAGTTTCGCAATTCGGTGATAGAAGCGCAGTTTAGCAAAATCTCCCTTTTAGCGCAATCCAAATTCGGGGAAGTGTTCTTCGAATCGGGAAAAGACCAATACGACGACATCACCGAGTATATGATAAGCAGACTGACAAAGTTTCCCTTTAATGTTCAAATGCGTGCCAACGGGGAAGTATCCAAAATTTCCGGTATCAACCGGGTCATTTCTGAAGCATTTAAAATTGTGGACTACAGCGAAGATGAAGGAAATGTAATTCGCGAAGCTTTGCTTTTGAGTTACGGTCCTGAGCCCTTGACCAGTCACATAGAAATGGCCTTATCGATTTTGCCCACTGGTCCGGTAAAACTAGGAGACACTTGGAATACGAGCACGCTTCTACGCAGCAACGTTTATGCAAGAGCTCAAACCACGTGCAAATTGGAAAAAATCGAGAGAGACTACGTTCTCATTCGTACGGAATCGGAAGTCATTCCGGAAGACAAAAATCGTTATGTAAACATCTCGGGCGCACCAATGCGTTATGATGTTCAGGGTGCAAGCAGAGGACTTTACCGCGTCAATCGCAAAACCGGCTGGACGGAGCAAGCAACAATCGACATGAATCTAGAAGGAACTTCGTACACCAGAAGTCCAGACGGCAAAGAAATTGCCATTCCACTAAAAATCAGCTCAAAAATAGAATTTACCAACTAAATTTTGGGCACAACACCCGGTGAAAGCCACTGCAAATCCTTTTCCTGATTGCGAAACCAGGTATATTGACGCTTGGCATACCGGCGAGTATTTTGTTTGATTTTTTCTACCGCAGCCTCCAACGAGCACTGACCATCCAAATACTCGAAGAGCTCCCGATAACCGACCGTCTGCAAAGCCTGATGGGTTCGGTAAGCAAAAGCCCGCTTCACCTCATCGAGTAATCCCAATTCCATCATAGCATCTACCCGCCGATTGATTCTTTGGTAGAGCAACTCCCGAGGATCCCACATAATTCCGTATTTCACAACGGGAATCGTCAATACCTCTTGATTTTTGCTTTGAAAAAACGACATTGGCTTACCCGTTTCACGAACAACTTCCAAGACTCTGGACAGTCTACGCTGATTTTGCGTGTCGGAGTTAGCAAACCAGTCCGGATCAAATCGCTGAACTTCCGATTGCAGCCAAGCCATTCCATTTTCATTCAAATCATTCTGAACCGATACACGCACCTCCGAACTTATCGGCGGTATATCGTCAAAACCATAAAGCAAAGCACTTAAATACATTCCACTACCCCCAACAACAACCAAATTATCGTTTTTAGAAAAGTAATCACGCATCCAAATGCGGGCTTCCTCAGCAAACATACCCGCGCTGTAATTCTGCGAAATACTTTTATTGCCAACAAAATGATGGGGTATACCATCCATTTCGTCTAATGTTGGAGCGGCTGTACCAATGGGGATTTCTCGAAAAAACTGACGAGAATCAAAAGAAAGAATCTCAGCCGAAAGCTCTTTAGCTAAAGCGATCGACAAGGCGGTTTTTCCACTTGCGGTTGGACCGGCAATTACAATGATTTTGGACTGCTGCAAAACGAGAAATATTGAAAGAAGTATTAATTATTGCATGTTCGGGAGCCTACCCTTCGTGCATTCAAAAAAAATTTGTACCTTTAGACGGTAAATATAGGACTAAAAAACAGACAAAATTATGAATGCAATCAACACATATGATGTTCCCGTAATTGAGAAGGAGCTCATTTCACAAATGAAATTTCCAAAGGATAAAGTAAGCATTACATCCGAAGAAAGCAGTATTCTTCAGCGTGAATTACAAAAAGCCACAACCTTAGGTAATTTGAGTAAACATAAAGTCACCATTGTCTTTTCAGATGAAGAAGGCATAAAAAAAGTCACAACGACCATATGGGCAATCACGGAGAAAAATGTGATTCTAAAGCAAAGCATATCAATACCGATTCACCGAATTCACTCTGTACAACTAGTGTAAATGAAGTGCTAAAGCGCAATTATCAGATGAATTAAGGGTATATTTTCAAATTAAAACTCGGCGTATTTTGTCAAAGCAAAATCACGCCGAGTTTTAATTTTTGCAATGTGATTAAAACACATCGATCACTTATCTGTCAGAATACATACTATTATAGTATTCACGGTAATTTCCTGAGGTAACATTACTCAGCCACTCCTCGTTGTTTAGGTACCAGTCAATCGTCTCTGCCAGTCCTTGCTCAAAAGTCACGGATGGTTTCCATCCCAGTTCTTTTTGGATTTTCGAGGCATCAATAGCGTAGCGCTTATCGTGTCCCGGACGATCTTTAACAAAAGTAATCAGCGATTCAGAATCACCTGATTCACGTCCCAATTTCTCATCCATTAATTTACAGAGTACGCGAACCAGATCGATGTTTTTCCATTCGTTCCACCCACCAATGTTATAGGTTTCACCGTTGGCACCGCGATGAAAAACCTCGTCGATAGCCACAGCGTGATCCACAACATACAACCAATCGCGGGTATAGTTCCCGTCGCCGTAAACAGGAAGAGGTTTTCTTTCAATAATGTTATTGATAAACAACGGGATCAGCTTTTCGGGAAACTGATTAGGCCCGTAATTATTTGAACAATTGGTAATCACAATAGGAAGGCCGTAAGTTTCTCCGTAGGCCCTTACGAAGTGATCCGAGGCTGCTTTTGATGCGCTATACGGTGAATTAGGATCGTACGAAGTAGTTTCAGTAAAAAAACCAGTTTCACCTAAAGAACCATAAACCTCGTCGGTAGAAATATGATAAAAGCGTTTTGAATCAAAGTTATCTCTCCAAAATTTACGACAGGCATTCAACAGATGAAGCGTTCCCAAGACGTTGGTATTTACAAACGCCAAAGGGTCTTCAATGGATCGATCTACGTGCGACTCTGCTGCTAGGTGAATAACCGCATCCGGATTGTAGGTAGCGAAAACCTCATTCATTTGCAAAGCGTCACAAATATCTGCCTTCACAAAAGTGTAGTTATCCGCATTTTCCACGTCGGTCAAATTTTCCAAGTTACCCGCATAAGTCAATAGGTCCAAATTGACGATTTTATATTTCGGGTACTTATTGACAAACAGACGAACAACGTGCGAACCGATAAAACCGGCACCTCCGGTTATTAGAATAGTTGCATTTTCTGGCAATGTGATCATTGGAAAAAATATTTAAAATTAAAATCCTCTGCACGAAAAAATAGATTGATGCAGAGTATTGGTGTTTTCGATTTTAGTTGATACGTTTTTGCACGTACCCCTCGAAGGTATTGTGCTCTTTTCGGTAGAGCTTTTCTTCAGGAAGCGATTTAAAATAATCGTAGGTAATAGCGAGGCCTTCTTCACGGGAAATTTTTGGTTCCCAATCGAGAATTGCCCGCGCCTTCGCAATATCCGGCTGGCGTTGCATTGGGTCGTCTTTCGGTAGTGGTTTAAACACAACTTTTTGTTTGGTTCCGGTAAGTTTGACAATCTCACTAGCAAAGTCCAAAATGGTAATTTCGTCAGGATTGCCGATATTCACTGGATCTGCACAATCGCTCAACAGCAATCTGTAGATTCCCTCTATAAGATCGGAGACATAGCAGAAAGAGCGCGTTTGCGAACCATCTCCAAAGATGGTTAAATCCTCACCTCGCAATGCCTGACCAATGAATGCAGGTAGAACCCGTCCATCATTCAATCGCATGCGCGGTCCGTAGGTATTAAAAATCCGAACGATTCGGGTTTCCAATCCGTGATAGGTATGGTAAGCCATTGTAATTGCTTCCTGAAAACGCTTTGCTTCATCGTACACACCCCTAGGTCCTACGGGATTAACATTCCCCCAGTACGACTCTGTCTGCGGATGCACCATAGGATCACCATAAACCTCTGAGGTGCTGGCAACCAAAATCCTGGCGTTTTTCTCCAAGGCCAAACCCAAAAGATTGTGCGTTCCAAGTGAACCCACTTTAAGTGTTTGAATAGGTATTTTCAGGTAATCGATAGGACTAGCTGGTGAGGCAAAATGCAAGATGTAATCGATTTTTCCCGGGACGTGAACAAATTTACTGACATCATGGTGATAGAACTCAAAGTGCTTATTGCCAAACAAATGCTCGATATTTCCTAGATCGCCGGTAATCAGATTATCCATTCCAATAACGTGGTAATCACGTGCCATGAAATAATCGCATAAATGCGACCCCAAAAATCCAGCGGCGCCGGTGATTAAAACTCGTTTTCTCTCCATGATTTATTGGATTTGATTTTCTAAAAGTTGTAAAAACGTATTGGTAATGAAATCTTGTTGTTCTTCGGTGAGTTCCGTGTGCATTGGCAAAGAAATAACCGACTTACACAAGGATTCTGTGATGGGAAAAGAACCTTCCTGACGATAAGCTTTTTGCTCATGTAGGGGGACCGGATAATAAATCATTGCCGGAACGCCGGCATTCATCAAACTTTCTCTCAAAGAGTCACGATCAACTGAAGGATCCAATATTAATGTATATTGGTGAAAAACATGTGTCGAATTCGGCAATCGCAAAGGAGTTTTTATCAAAGGGTGATTTGCGAAGGCAGCATCGTAAGCATCAGCTGTCTTTCTACGAGCAGCATTGTATGCGTCCAAATGCTTAAGTTTGACATTCAAAATTGCCGCTTGAATACTGTCTAGCCTTGAGTTCACCCCTACCTCGTCGTGGTAGTACTGTACACTCTGACCGTGATTAGCTATTTGCTTGAGTTTAACAACAAGATCTGGATTTCTCGTAAACATCGCACCTCCATCGCCGTAGCATCCCAAATTTTTTGAGGGGAAAAAAGAGGTGCATCCAATATCACCCATAGTTCCCGCTTTTGCTACTCGACCATCCGAAAAGTGATAATCAGCTCCTATCGCCTGAGCGGTGTCTTCGACAACAAAGAGATTGTGTTTTTCGGCTATTTTCAACAAAGGCTCCATATCGGCACATTGTCCGAAGAGGTGCACGGGGACTATCGCTTTGGTTTTAGGCGTAATAGCTTTTTCAACCGCCTCAACGTCAATCTGAAAACTTCTTGGATCAACATCCACCAATACAGGTTTGAGACGAAGAAGCGCAATAACCTCAGCGGTAGCCACGTAGGTAAATGTCGCGGTAATAACTTCATCACCGGGTTCAAGTCCCAACGCCATCAAGGCAATCTGCAGCGCATCCGTCCCGTTTGCACAAGGAATTACGTGAGCGCCTCCTAGATATTTTGATAATTGATCGGAAAACTGGTGAACTTGAGGACCGTTGATGTACTGAGAAGACCGCACTACATCCAATACGGCCTGATCGATTTCTTCTTGAATATGGCTGTATTGACCGAGCAAATCAACCATTTGTAATTTTTGCATACGATAATAAATAAGCCACAAAAGTAACACACAACGGACTTCTTTTAAATGATAAAGTTGCTGTATTTTTGCTTCATGGGAAAACGAATCTCCTTCATTCTAATGCTCTTTTTGAGCATTACCTTTTTTAGCAGCGCACAGGTAAATGTTCGTGACAGTATTGCCCCCGGATGGCTCATCACCATTCGAAGTGGTTTCTTCATGCCGGAGATGGACTTAGGGAATAGATTTTCAGAGAGCTACGCAACCGGGATAGGAACATTTATAAAGACCAAGAAAAATTGGCTTTGGGGAGTAAATGGTGATTTTTGGTTTGGCGCGGGAACCAGAGAACGCTGGAATATCATTCGTGCCTTGGGAGACGAGACGGGAGAAGTCCTCGACCACTTTGGTAATTTTAGTGACGTGATGACTTACCAGAGAGGGTGGTTAGCGGGATTCGATTTCGGCAAAATCTTCAACAGCCTTGGCCATAATGCCAATAGCGGGTTATTTTTCACACTTGGAGGAGGATATATGCAGCACCGAATTCGACTAGAATCAATCAACCGAAACAGTATTATCTACCAAATTGAAGGGGAATACCAGCGAGGGTACGACCGGTTAAACATGGGCTGGATGTCTAGGCTAAATGTAGGATACATGCACTCACACGTCGGGAAAACCGTGAATTTTATGCTTGCGGCGGAAGTAATGTACGGCCAATCCAGCAACGTTAGACGCTTCAATTGGGACACCGGATTACCCGACACTGAAGTATTTCAAAATCTCACTTGGGGTATTCGTTTAACGTGGTTCCTGCCCATTTACGATAAGAATGCGCAAACTTTCTTCTTCAATTAGCAACAGCGATAAGCATGGGCTATCATTTATTTTATCGATCAGGAATTGCACTCTACCATCTATTTATAAGAATTGCCGCGTTGTGGTCGCCCAAAGCTAAGGCTTGGCTGGAAGGGCGAAAAACAGTCTGGCCAACTCCTCCAGCAGACAAAAAAAATGTTTGGTTTCACGCAAGCTCTTTAGGGGAATTTGAGCAAGGCAGACCCGTAATGGAGGCGTGGAAAAAAGCCCGACCAAACGATCATATAGTTTTGAGTTTTTTCTCCCCTTCAGGCTTTGCCATCTCGTTGCAGAACATCCCCGCGGATACAATCATGTACCTGCCTGAAGAAAATATTGTCAACGCCAGAAAGTGGATTGCGCATTGGCAACCCGTACAGGCCATATTCTTCAAGTATGATTTTTGGCTGACCTATATAAGAGAAGCCGAAAAAGCAGGCGTGCCTGTAGCCTTTACTTCGGTATTACTTAATCCATCGAAATTCATGTTTCAATGGTACGGCAAGTGGTATTTAAAGCAATTACGGAAGGTGTCGCAATGGATTTGCCATGACAAAGACACGGCTGATTTACTCCACACACATGAATTTAAAGGCGTAAGCATTGCAGGCGACACTCGGATTGATCGTGTTAAAGAGAGAATGCGCGAAACCTTTCACGATCATACTGTTGAAGCATTTTGCAGAAATTCTGTATCGTTAATGATGGGAAGTAGCTGGCAACACGAGGAGAGAATGATATCCAAAATCATTCAGGAATTTCCTGATTTAAAAATTGTAATTGCACCCCACGATATTTCTGCGGCACATATTCGAGAAATACAAGAACAACTTCCGACTAAAACACACCTTTGGAGCAAAGGCGAGGTCCCGAACGATTGTCGCGTGCTTATCATTGACACAATTGGCCTGCTTTCGGGAATATACCGCTATGCATCGATGGCATTTATCGGGGGCGGCTTTGGAAAAAGCGTCCACAATACCCTAGAACCCGCAGCCTATGGCTTAGCAGTAGCCTTTGGACCCAATCACCAAAAATTCCGAGAACCCAGCGAAATGATTGACCTAGGCTTTGGGCATTGCGTAAATACTGTTGATGATTTACAGGAGTTTATCCAGAAATATCGAAACTCAACAGAGCGCGAAAACGCCAAAAAGAAATCCGAATTATTTTTCAATAAACACGCTGGAGCTACAGAAAAAACGATTCAAACTTTACTCGAGCTTCATCGTAAATCCTGAGATTTCAAAAAACCATCGTCCCCGTCGATAATTCTAGCTGCACTTGCAATTAGAAAAATTTGTTTATTCATTTGGCTCAAAAACATAAAATAAGCATATTTTTATGAAAAAGGTTTGTATGCGCGGATTAATTCAAATATCTTTGGCGCTGTAATTAAAAATTTGAATTTATGTCTTTTAAACTTTTCTTTTCCGTGCTATTGAGTGGTATGGTATTTTTCACCTTCGGATGTCAGCAGCAGGAAAACAACCAGTCTGTTGAAACCGAAATCAACGAAACTGGAGAACCTTCAGAAGAAGAACTTCGCAAATTTGTACAAGCAGTTCAGTTACTCCAACCTATGGGAATGATGGCTCAACAGCAAATGATTGCCGCTGTAGAAGACGCAGGTATGACGCCTCAGCGATTTACTGAAATCATGAACGCAAAACAAATGGGCGACGACAGCATTGAAGTTTCTCCATCAGAGCAAGAATTATACGAAAGTGCTGAAACTGCGCTTAACGGTATTCAAGATGAAATTCAAGCAGAAATGGAAAAAGCCCTTGAAGAAATGGGATTTTCTATGGAACGCTACGAAGAAATCATGATGATGGTTAACATGGACGAAGAACTTTTAGAGAAAGTTCAAGGAATGTTGATGGAAGCATCAGAAATGGAAGAGTAATAATCTTCTAATGACTTTTCGAAAAACCTCTGAGCATTTTGTTCAGAGGTTTTTTTTTGCTCTACCGAATCACATTCACCGTACCCCGTTCCTCGATAACCTTGGGAGTGTCGTAACCTGTAACTCGAATCAAGTATACGTAAGAGCCCATAGGGACTGGAGAGCCGTTGTGTGTTCCGTCCCAAGATCGAAAAATAT
>REDE01000027.1 GCA_007693635.1 Flavobacteriales bacterium
TTAATGGTAAACCGCATATTTTAGAGCACGCTTTTGAAGCAGAATTTGCCTTCGTTAAAGCATGGAAAGGCGATGAAGCTGGCAATCTTATCTATAAAGGAACCGCTCGAAACTTTAATCCCATGATGGCAATGGCCGGGAAAATTACCGTAGCAGAGGTAGAAGAATTGGTGCCGGCTGGCCAACTTGATCCCAACGAAATCCATACCCCGGGAATTTTCGTTCAGCGGATTTTTCAGGGTAAAAACTACGAAAAACGTATTGAAAACCGTACCGTGCGAACTAAATCTTAGCGCATGAGCCGGTTTTTTCTTCCCATCGTGTTGCTGATAACCGCCTGTACGCCCCGGGAGGAAGTTGTTCCTTTACCACATATTTATATCCATGCTGATACCATTTTGTGGAAACGCCCTCAGCCGGTAAGTATTGATTATTTTGTACAAGCTCAAGCAACAAGCCTTAGTGGAAAGATTCATTATCGTGGGGGGGCATCGAGTAAGTATCATAAGCATTCTTACGCATTGAAACTCAATGATGCCTTTGCGTTTGCCAATCTGCCTCGGGCAAAGTCCTTTGTATTGAATGCTTCCTACGTTGATAAAACTCTCATGCGTCACCGTTTGAGCTTTCAACTTTTTTGCGACATGCAAGCCGGAAACATGGCCCCCATTAGTCGGTACGCTGAGTTAAGTGAAAATGGCGATTATCGCGGAATTTACGTAATAATGCAGCGTATCAATGCAGGAATGCTAGACATTAAGGGCGTTCCCGGTGCTGCACTTTGGAAAGAACCTTTGATTTTTTATGAAGTTGAGCCCAAAGAAGTTAATGCAGGCAATAAGCATTCTCAAAAGTACCCCAAGCTCGAAGAGGCGGATTATTCTTATCAACTCGATAGTATTCAGACTTGGATAACGCAATCGTCGGATAGTGTTTTTGTGGCGGATGTGTGTACGCTTTTCGATTGTGACAATCTTATCGAATGGCAACTCATTCTACTTTTGAGCAATAATAGCGATGGTCAGTTGAAGAATTTTTATCTATATCGAAGCGAAGAAGGCGCTCCTTTGCGAGTGGCGCTTTGGGATTACGATCACAGTTTTGGTCGTGATGGTGATGGTGAGTTGAATATGCTTACGGGTATAATTGATGAACGGCGCAATCCACTAATGCGAAGGTTGTATGACTTGAATTCTACTCGATTTAATGAGCGGTTGATGTTGCGTTACCATAGTCTTCGAAAGCAAGGTGTTTTCTCCGAGAATGGTTTGTTTCGTCGTGTTGAACTTCTCCGTACTGAGCTTAAGCCGCATATTATGCGCAATGTTGAGCGATGGCCTCACAATGCGCATTGGTATTTTGATGATATGGATTTTGATGCTGAAGTTGAATTGATCAAACATTATATTGAACTCCGTCTGCCCATGCTCGATGAGCGTTTTGATTACAGACCTTAAATTTTTTATGTTATGGCACTAGATAAAAACGGAATTGCACAACGTATTGCAAAGGAAATGAAAGATGGTTACTATGTGAATTTGGGAATTGGTATTCCCACTTTGGTAGCCAATTATATTCCTGAGGGTATTTCGGTGGAGTTTCAAAGTGAAAATGGTATCCTCGGCATGGGTCCTTTTCCTTTTGAGGGTAAAGAAGATGCGGATTTGATCAATGCGGGTAAGCAAACCATCACTGCGCTTCCCGGTGCGGCTTATTTTGATTCGGCGATGAGCTTTGCTATGATAAGGGGAAAGCACGTTCATATGACGGTTTTGGGCGCAATGGAGGTGGCACATAATGGCGATATTGCCAATTGGAAAATTCCGGGTAAGATGGTGAAAGGTATGGGCGGAGCGATGGATTTAGTGGCTTCTGCCGACAATATCATTGTGGCGATGATGCATACCAATCGGGCTGGGGAGTCGAAGTTGCTTGCCAAATGCACATTGCCTATCACGGGAGTAGCCTGTGTGAAGAAAGTAGTTACCGACCTAGCCGTATTAGATATCACTGAGCGCGGGTTTGAACTTCGTGAAGTTGCTCCAGGCGTTAGTGTGGAAGACGTGCGCAATGCTACCGAGGGTACGCTAATTATCGGAGATAGTATTGTGCAAATGGAAGTTTAATCCACTACGACTTTTTTGCGATACACGTTTCCTTCAGCATCTTCCACTATAAATATGTATAAACCCGATTTTTGGTTTTGAAGTGGTATCTGGGCATTTATTGTGTTTTTGGAAAAATAGTGTTCCTGCACTTTTAGTCCACGTATATCGAATTGGCTAACACGAAGCAATGCACTGCGCTCCGATTGAATGTGAAGCTGCGGCTGTGGGGATTGGCTCTTCCAAATTTTAATTGTATTCTTGATTAAAGGTTCTTCATACAAAGAGAGGTTGCAGATTACTCTTGCTAGCCGTCGCATGATTTCCTCGTTATAGTTCCAAGGTACGGAAACGTTGGAGTCGGGGTTTTCTCCCATGCGAATAACTACTAAGTCTGCCGAAGGAATAACATTGATAATTTGTCCATTTTTTCCAATTGCGGAATACATATCTATGGGTGAAGAAGGTGATAATTGCCCAGGAAATTGAAGGCGTACAAGCGGAACCATAAAATTTGAAGTGTTATTGAGCCACCATAAATAACCATAGGCTTGGTTTTCAGGTTGAGATTGGGTAATCATGCTGTTGAAGTAGCTCTGATCACGCAATAGGCTGTCGGTATTCCAAACACCCTTGCGAAGCATAAGAAGGCCAAAGCGTGCCATTGATCGAGGGGTGCTAAAAAACACATTTAGGTCGCCAGGAAGCCAGGCATATATACCGCTGATACCGGTTTTTTGGGTAATTTGTTGAAAATGGAATAGGTTAATACCTTGGTTGGTAGCGTTTTCTATTACTTCACGAAGTAGGGTATAGGGTGCGTTATGGTACGACCATCGAGTGCCCGGAGTGGTCATACAATTCAAACAAGACGGTGCGATGCAGTTGAGATTGCTTAGTGTGTCACTTAGTCCTGTGGACATTTCTAAATGATGCCTGATTTTTATTGCTGCTTCATCGTTAGAATTACATGATGTCCAGTTGTTTCCTAAATATAAATTAGAGGGGTCTTCAATATTCAAATGACCTTGTTCTTGAGCAAGGCCAACTAAGAAAGCCGTGAGTGACTTTCCCGCTGATGCCCAATACCAAGCACTGTCGGCCTTAAAGGAATGAAAGTATTTTTCTATTACGCGTTTTCCTCCTTGTAATACGATGAAAGCCCTCGTTTGCGATGAATCGAGGAAGGAGTAGAGTTCTGAGAAATCATCGCTACACCACCCTGCATCAGAGGGTGTAAGTGTGTCCCACTGTGCACCTTGAATGGGTGGGTAATAGGGTGTTTGTGCAATTGCATTTTGCCAAAAAATCAGCAAAAAAAATGAAACAACGTAATGCTTACCCATATTAAAACAATTTTTCTCCACTCACGTCCACCCCAAACTCCCAAACCTCCAAATCTACTTATTAATATCCATAAACTTATTCACATCGCTCATTCTCCCAAAGAGGATAACTAAGTCCCCTTCCGTAATCATTGTATCGGGATAGGGTACACCTAAAATGTGATGTTCGCTGTCGGTTTTTCGTAAAACGGTTACCAGATTAAGGTTATATTTTTCACGTAAACCTATTTCAGATAGTTTTTTTTCCCAGAGGTTTTTTGGGGCGTTGATTTCAATAATTTCGTAATCATCAGGGAGTTGAACAGCCATGAGTACGCTAGGGTTGATCAGTTGTTGCGCCACACCGTTGCTCACTTGTTCCTCGATGCTCATAATTTCTTTCACGCCCATTTTTTCTAGGATGCGCTTTTGTCTCTCGTCCTGAGCTCGGGCAATAATACGTTGAACGCCTACTTCTTGTAGGGCGTAAGTGGTTAGCATTAGGTCTTGAAAACTAGCGCCAATGGCTATTACCACTGCATCCATGTCGGGTATATTCTGTGAAAGCAGAGCTTTTGGGTCGGTTGAATCAAGAATTACGGTATAGGTAAGGATGTCTTTTAGGTCTTCCACGCGATCAGCATTGTTGTCGATACCCATCACTTCGGCGCCCAGCATCACAAGTTTTTTTGCGATAGCCGAGCCAAAACGTCCTAAACCTACAACGGCAATTTTTTTAGATTGCATGTGATTCTTGCTTTAATGCAATTTTAATGGCTTGTTCAAGATCGCGAATAAGATCTTTGGAGTCTTCCAAGCCTACACTGAGACGAATGAGTGTGTCAGACAATCCTGCTTTCATTCTCTCTTCTCTAGGAATGGCTGCGTGCGTCATGCTGGCTGGATGTCCGGCCAAACTTTCCACGCCACCCAATGATTCTGCGAGAGTAAAAACTTTAAAAGACGAAACCAGTTTAAAAGCCACATTGATATCGTCGTTTTTGAGTTCGAAGGAAAGCATTCCGCCGAAGCCTCTCATTTGTTTGTTTGCGGTTTCGTGACCGTTGTGACCGGGGAATCCGGGCCAATAGACTTTTTT
Source organism: Flavobacteriales bacterium (assembly GCA_007693635.1). Lineage (GTDB taxonomy): Bacteria > Bacteroidota > Bacteroidia > Flavobacteriales > Schleiferiaceae > CSBr16-58. The sequence continues at coordinate 4,530 of REDE01000027.1, forward strand.
AATTTCCGGATGGCTAATGAGGAATCGAGCAACGGCTTCGGCATTTTCACAATGGCGTTGCATTCTTACATGTAAGGTTTTGATGCCGCGAAGGGCTAAAAAGCTATCCATTGGTCCACAAACGGCTCCACTTGAATTTTGGATAAAGTAGAGTTTTTCTGCTAAAGCTTCGTCGCGTACTACCAATGCTCCCATTACTAAGTCGCTATGTCCTCCAAGATATTTGGTAACCGAATGCATTACAATATCTGCCCCTAATTCTAATGGGG
>REDE01000026.1 GCA_007693635.1 Flavobacteriales bacterium
AAATATTTATCTCAATAACTAACCTCTGAACTTGGAATAGGTTATTCTAAACCTAATCTAGCGCTTATGCGAAAGTTCTACCTCACCTACAAGTTTGCGAAATCACCGATTTCGCTAAGTTTAACCGGAACTCATTATCTACATTTAATGAGCGTTGAGCATGATAACTATTTCGGTTCGATTTGAGCCACTCATTTCGGTTTCTAGGCTCATCCTTTTTTAGTCCACCACTAACACAGAAACTTTGCTTTATCTGCAACGGTCTATCCCCACCACCTCCCTCACCACCCCCACATCCGCCGCCGCCCAATCCATCTCCCCCATCTCCTCTTTTTTCAACCAGCGGTGCGCCTGATGTTCGTGTAGCTTTAGCGTGCCGCCAACATAGCGCGCTAGGAAGGGGATGAGTATAATGGAGATGTGGTCGTAGTGGTGTTCGACCGGGGTGAGGCGCTGTTCGAGGGTGATGTCGATGTTGAGCTCCTCGCGGATTTCGCGGATCAAACAGGCTTCTTCGGTTTCGCCGGGCTCTATCTTGCCGCCGGGGAATTCCCAAGTGTAGGGCAAATGCATGTGCGCACTGCGCTGTACGGCTAAAATGCCGCGAGGGGATTGGATGATTGCGCAGGTGACGGTGGTCATACATGGTTGTTTAAATCACGAATATACAAGCGACGCGTGTAACGCAGAACCACAAAAAACGTTATTGTGTCATCATCAGCTCAACAGACTAATTGGGTTCTGCGAAATAAATTGACGCCTTATTGTGTTGCAGTGCGTTCGTTGTGCATGTGTGTCGCGGTTTAAGCACACTACTCTAGAAACTCAAACAGTCCTTTAGTCTTTTAAAAAAATGCGTTCAAAAGGTTTGGTGATCCAACCCTTCTAAAGACCTATACTTTTGCAAAAAAAACTGTTATGCGTTCAATTGTTTACCTCTTTTTGTTGGTCTTGTTAAGTGCGGGCATCACACACGCCCAAAACATTATTTTTGATAGTGGCTCACCGGTGAGTCACCCAGGAACAAATTTCGATACGTCTCTGGTGCAAACCAATACTCTGGGAAGTGCCCTCCTAGGCTTTCTCAATTCCGGAGGTTCTCGGATGTCTGATGAATTTGAAATGAGTAATTCTTTCTCGATAGACTCCATAGCCTTCTATATTTATATTACCAATGGTGATACAATTTCCACGGTATCGAGTTATTCTCTGCAAATATGGGACGGGAAGCCAAGCGATTCCACCTCAACGGTTGTTTGGGGCAATACCACAACCAACGTCCTTAGCAGTACCTCCTTTTTTAATGCGTATAGAATGACTGAGGGGTCCACGTTACTCAACAGACCAATCATGCGGAGTTTTGTGGATGTTGGCGGACTGCAACTAAATCCGGGTACGTATTGGTTAGACTGGACCTGTTCGCTTATTCAAGGCAGTGCTTTTGCAGTGCCTATTACTATTGCCGGTCAAGATACTACCGGTAATTCCATAAGATTTTTTCCAAATAACAACACTTGGAGTGAGGCTCTTGATCCCGGAACAAACGCCCCACAAGGTATGCCTTTTCAAATTTACGGTACTCAAAGTAGCAGCCCTGATGTAGGACTTGTTGCCATTACCCAGCCTACATCCGGGGTGCTTTCGGCCAGCGAGTCCATCACCGTGCGTGTTGCCAACTTAGAGAGCGACCCCGTGGATAGCATTCCCGTATTCGTGCAAATCAATGGTGGCACGCCTACTTCAGAGGTGATTACGGCGTCCATTCCCGGTGGGGATTCACTTGATTACACCTTCACCAACACCTTCGACTTGTCAAACTCGGGAAATTATACGATTACCGCGTGGGTGAGTCTCCCCAACGACGCGGATTCGTCTAACGACACCCTCACGCTGAACGTCACCAACACATTATCGGTTTCCGATTTTGCAACATCAACACTTTCGGTATTTCCCAATCCCGTTTCCGACTACCTGAATATCCAATCGCCTGGGGTTGTTACCACACTTCGTTTGGTAGATCAGAGTGGTCGAGTGGTGTATCACGATCATCCAAACGCTGTTTCGTGCAAAATCTCCCTAGAGGCATTACCTCAAGGAACCTACATTCTTCAATTAATGGTTGATGGAGTTTGGCATACCCAAAAAGTGGTGAAGCAATAGTCGCGGAATCACCCGTTTCGATCATCTTAGCATATTGATTTTTTGGGCGCCTAATCGCGCTTTTCGTTGCAAGTCCGCGGCCAAAACCGCCGTGTCCGCACCAGCGGGCAAGGAGCTCCTCCGTCGCTCTTGCCCGCTGGCGTCCACTGGCGTTTTGTCCTGCGGGCTTTCCACTGCAATCGCGGGCGCAGCGCCAGGGATGGGAGCGGCAGCCCGGTACCATGATTTCGAAGCAGAATAAAAATTTCGCAAGCTTTCTGGCAAAGCAACCATTGATTTATTAATAAGCTTCTTCAAACACGTGCTTTTGTACCTTCATTTCGTGCTCTTCAAGTAATTTGTTCCGTTGAAATCAGCACCTCTACTTTTATCTGCTCTACTCACCTCACAATGGTAACCGTACCAGTTTTATATACCGGATCACGACCTTCATAATCTGCAACTATCCTATACGAATAAACTCCTGAAGGCACTACTTTTCCATTGAAAGTTCCGTCCCACCAGTTGTTGAAGTAATCTTCACTGTGAAAAACACGCTGCCCCCAACGGTTATACACTTCTACACGTACCACTGTATTTGATTCAATTCCACCAATAATCCATTGGGGATTTTGACCAAATGGAGTAAATGCGGAGGGAATGTATGGCTCAATATCCAGGCAGAATCGCTCCACGATATCAAACTCTTTAGTTTGATCATAGCAAGGAGTGATGACGCGTAAATTTGCTTTTCCCTGCTCGTAAAAGTATTCCGTTTGATGTGAACTTCCGGTACTCCATTGGTATGTTCCGCCGTGTGTAAGCTCAGGGCCTGAAACTTCCTTGCTGCTATGGCTTTCTTCTTTACACAAAACGAGCTCACCACCAAACGGTGCTCTCCAAATTGGGAAAGGCTCATAATCGACCACTATTGTGTCGTAAGCCTTATACGTTTGGTTTATGGTTACTTCTACAGAGTATATTCCCGGTTGGGTAACGCGAATGCTTTCTGAAGTATGTCCGGTATTCCATTTCCACGTGGTAATGGTGTCATCCAGCTTAAAGCCTACAGGAGGAGCCGTTAGGATTAGCGTATCCTCCATACATAACGTAGTATCCTTGCCAATATCAACAGTAAAAAGCGTATCCGAAGCTTTGTAAAGGTGAATGTCGTCAATGAGCCAAACAGCTTTGATTAAAATATTAGGATGCGTTAACTGAGGATTAGGTGGAAGTGAATTAATGTTCATTGGGTTTTGTACAGGTGCGGTGTAATTAATATTTCCCTCGGCATTACTGATATAAATATGGTTTTCGTTTCCCTGCGCAGTAAAACTTACTTTAAGATGCGCCCATCTATCATCTGGTGGAAACGAATCCAAGAGTATGTCTAAGTACTTGGTCGTATTAAAAAATGAAGAAGAAGAATCTTCCGAAAAATAAACAGAAATATGGCGGTTATGGGCTCCCGCTACGGGATGTGTTCGATAAAAAAATTCAAGGATGTATGTTTCGCCGGAATCTAACCCATTGAAAGATGGATGTTGTGATATGGACCTTCCCGGTAAATTAGGGAAATGAGGTGAAGCGGTATTTCTAAATACTACTAAACCTGTATATCCTCTTCCACGTTTTGGTAAAGGCATAACTCCATTTCCAGGAGCAAAAAAAGGATCGATGTCGGGAAAATGTGTATTGGGTGTATCTCGATTGCATTCGTGATAAAAACCTTGAGTTCCACTCGCCCAGTATTTCCAAGCGTATTGGTATCCGATCGATTTAGCAGGCGGACATGTCCCTAGTGGTCGAAACAGCCCAGGAGAATATTGTACAGAATCAAATGTGGGGTCGAGAAACAAGTTCTGACCCCATGCATTTGAAATGGCAATGAAGCACAATGCTATAAAATGCCTAGCATTCATAACTAGTTTAGAATTAACTTTTCAGAATGTGAAGAAGCGGTTGAAAAGAAAAGTAAACGGTAAACACCTTTGGGGATTTCGCTAAAATTGAGTTCCCCTCTTAAGCTCTCCACAGAAGATTGCCAAATAAGCCTTCCTTGTAAACAAAAAAAATAAAAAGTTGACAATTAGCATTGCGATAAAAATACCTCAATCCCTTAACTGGGTAAAATTAGGAAAAAATTCTAATATGAACAAAAAATTTATTAACCAATATTGCAGTCCTCAACGTATTTTTTTGTTGTGAGTGAATCACATAGAGGGTGTTTGCTGTTATTTCCCTTTCATAGCATAAATATTGGCTGTTTAATAAGTCGGATGACGGCGTTATGCTCTCCTTAAATTAAAGTCATTTCCGTTAGTCCCCTTCTTGCTGAGCCATGCCGTGCGGTTATTTTCACCCGGGGCGCAGCGCCAGGGATGGGAGCGATAGCCCGGTGCGGCGGAGGCCGTACAGCGGCGTGGGCGGCGGAGGCTCCGACGGTAGGAGGAGACCCCGCACGCCCCGCCGATGTAGGTCGAAGCGAACCGGCTATAAGCGGACAGCCCGGTGCCAACACCCTTGCTGGGAGGTCATAATTTTTTCCGAGAACTTAATGGTGTTGGCAGGCGCCCATAGTATCTGGTTACCTTACAATGATTTTTTGGTGCAGTACTCCCTTGTTTTGCATGTGGAG
>REDE01000025.1 GCA_007693635.1 Flavobacteriales bacterium
GAGCCCATAGGGACTGGAGAGCCGTTGTGTGTTCCGTCCCAAGATCGAAAAATATCGTTACTAAAAAACAACTGCTCCCCCCAGCGGTTGAAAATGCGTATCTCGAAGGTCTTGATGCCTATACCCTGAATAACGAAGGCTTCGTTTCGTCGATTTCCCGTAGGGGCAAATGCGTTGGGAACGAACAATCGTGGACCACAGTTTTCAGAATACATATAAATGCTATCGCGTACTGGTCCGCATACACCCGCATACTCCGCCCAATACCAGCCTTCAGCAAATACTTCTATCCTACGTGTCTGCTCGCCCGTATTCCATAGTAATCGGGCATTCGCAGGTAATCCAACAGCTCGGATGATCCCTCCGGCATCTTCGCAAAAGGGCACGCGAGGCGTTTCAATATACCAATCCACATCTTGCAAACGAGTAATTGTGAGGGTCATAATCGTATCGCAACCAATCACTGCGGGAATGGTGTACGTGTAAACGCCCGGCTGAGAGAACACCCGATTATTACGAACCAGACTATCACCCTCACATAAAGCGACTTGCAAACTCGTCTGTATTGGCTGAGCCGAATGTACAATTTCGATCATCCAGCGAAAGTCGCAACCGTTTGGATTAGGGACTATCACAAAATACGTATCCTCATCAAATAAGCGTTCGCCAAAAATATTTACCGTATCACCGGCACAGATGGAAATGATCGTGTCCCGTTCTTCGTATGGAAGGTCAACAATATTTACCGTAATGTATAAATCACAAAGAATTGAATCCGGAACAACCTCGCCAAAAACACCCGGCTGCGCATACCAAACCCCCATAAACTCCACCGAATCACCCGGACATTTAAAAATCGTCGTATCGGAAGCACGGTCAGAAAGCAGGTTTAGCGTTACCGTAAATAACGTGTCGCAACCCAATGCAGAAACAACTGTATCCGCGTAAACACCCGGATTTGTATAAACCACCCCGCCAATATTTATCGAATATCCCTGACAAATAGCTACTGTGGTATCCACAACCTGCAATACAGAAGAATGAATCACGACTGTATCCGAAAAAAGAAGCGTATCACCGGCACACAGGTAATACCCCGACCACACATACGTCCCGGGCTGGGTAATCACACGATTGGTATCCGTTGTATTATCATCCCAAACCCCCTGGCCGGCAAGAGGATTAGGCGGGGTGACGTGTAACGTATCGGGGTACGAACACATCAAAATTGAGTCTGGAAGACCCGAGTTATAATCCGTAATACCCTTACCAAACATAAACTCCGAGCCCACGCCCGTAAAGTTAAAAGTCAGTCCTGGCCCTACCCCCGGAATAGGTGTTACCGGCAACCATGTTGGTCCCGCATTATTCAGTCGCCGCCGAACAGATATCGCCCCGGGATTGGTGTTTGCGTTAATCGAAACATTGCTCGCCACTGCAGAACTGCGCGCTACATAATAGCCATGATAGCGATCCGACAGACAGGCGGTATCGTTGCCAAAGCCGTTTAGATGGTTCGGGCGGACATTCACCGTGTACATCTGAATACCCTGAATATTTGGAGAAAAAGGTGCCGCCAAAATAGAATCACCCCAAGTATTTACATGGAGCAAGGGATTGACCGCACTTACGTTATACGAAAAATCAGACTCGTCACCAATGAACGCTCCGGATAGCGGGCGCGTCATGGGACCACCCATTGTCGTACCGTTATACGCCGGCGTTGAAGCATCTTGAACCGGAACGGTAGCGTTTGGCTCATCGAATTTATAGTATGCAAGGAGGCCTGGAGTTGTCGGCGGGATTTTTTTACACATGAATTCCCGTACTTGCGCTTGAGTAAGGGCTACGCTCCAGATGCTCATTTCGTCGATATCGCCGTTGAACCGATCCAGTTGTGGCTGAGCGTAGGCTCCAATACGGGCAACATTCGTTTGTGAAGCAGGCGGATACGCGATGGAGGTTACCGAAGCATTCCCGTCGATAATAGGCGGTGAACTCACACCATTAATGTAAAGCTGACCTTGGGTTGAGGATGTAACTACGGCCGCAACGTGAATCCAATTATTGATATAATGCGCTTGGATTGGAATACGAAAAGAGCGACGACAATTAGGATTAAAGCAGCCACTTGCATTTCCGTATGAAATAACCAAAGTTGCTCCCCCACCTGCCGCTGGGTTGACTTGAAACCAAAAACCACGATACCCAAAACCGGGAGCTCCTTGAGATGATGAGAAAATTGGAAAAGCAATTCCTGAGGGCGGGGCTTGCGGCAATCGAATCCAAGCCATAATGGAAAACGGAAGCGGTTGATTGGGGAAGTTGGGAACATCTATATACCCCGGATTAAAATTCACTGCTGCATTCCCGCTACCAGGAAGAGTTTGTGCGAAAATCTGGAGGGAATTAATAACCAATAAAAAAGACAAACACCGCATGTGATAAAGTCAGAGTAAATAGCAAGGAATTATTCCGAAACAAATGTAAAATAGGTATTGATACTCTCTGGATAAAAATTTCGCCTTTCAGTTTAGCGGCAAACACTTTAGTGTCATATGCTGATTTTATTGATTCTCCGAAAAACCAGGGGTAATAAACCAGTCGCGAAAAACCGATGCAACACCATTCCGATAACTCGAAAAATACGGAAAAAGGCCTATTAATGCCAATATTCGAAAAATTCGTGAACGCTTTAAAATTCCTAATCGTCTAGTTTCCATTTCTAAAAAATAATCAATAGCTTCATTCAACCCATTCAAATCACGCGAGAATTCATTTTGCTTCAACAAAGCATACCGCTGATAAACATGATCAGGATTTTCGCTTACTGCACGTTTCCAATAACGCTTAAAAATATCCAAATTAAAGATAGAAAATCGGACGGCAGAAGAAGCATTTCCGCCATGAAAACGGTGAAGAAACAAGGATTCATTATGCACTCGGATTCCTTGTTTAGCATATGCAAAAAGTGCTAGCCAATGATCATGCCCCCAATAATGATGGAAGTTTTCGGGGGCTAAATTAAAAACTGCACGTGCAAAATTGCCGCGAAATGCCATCATACAGCCCTTAATATCTGGATTAGACAAAAATTCTCGTGGATTGCGTTGTTGCCCCAAACGCAAATCAGCTCGCTTACGGGTTGAGAAAATTGTATCAGACGTTGGTGCTAACTCGCTATTTGTAATTTCACCATCACTATAGACCATGAGACAGTCTTGCTCATCAAAATAGGAAGAAAGGGCTACAATTTTGTCTTTGTTCCAAAAGTCATCTTGATCACAAAAAAACAAAACATCACATTTAGATTCTAGAACTGCTCGCTTAAACGATAATGTTGGACCAACATTCGTCTCTTGGAGAATATAAGTGACATCAATTTCTGAAAGCAAATCTGAGAATCCATCTACTATGTGCTTGGAAGGAGCTTCAGGGCAATCGTCGACAAAAATAATTTCATTAGGAAGAAGGTCATTAGCCAAAATGCTTTGTATTTGCTCGGCAAGATAATTTTCACCTTTGTAAACTGCAATCAGTATGCTAATTGTCATTCTATCCAAAATATTCAGATTAGTTAATCAAAACGTTTATCAACTATTTCGCAGGTTTTGTGATGCTAAACACGAAATTTAAAACGAAAAAGTTTCTCACGTAGGGAAGAATCATCAAAGGAAAAAACAAAGCTGTCACAGCCATATTAAGTTTCCACGCGACATTAGTCTCGAAAAAGCGGAAATTTCGTTTACAGAGTTTAAATTTAGCATTCGGGCAATCGCGTAAAAATTCGACGAGATTTCGTTTCATAAATGGACTTCTGTGCGTTTTGTCAAAAACTCCACGATTATTTCTCGGCCAGTATTGGGAAAAAAACACATAAAGCATATGCCAATGACCATAATTTGGAACCGAAATAATCATTTTACCTCCAGGTTTCAAATGCTGATACATTATACCGGTAATTTCTCTCCAATTCCAAGTGTGCTCTAAAACATCGCCAGCAAGGATATGATCAAACTCGAGATTTTCTAACGCACTCTTTAATTCATCCAAGTTATCCAAGTCCATCACCCATCCATTCTCAAGAAATTTACTGGCAACAGCTAAGGCTTCCGGATTAATCTCAATACCCCAAACCTTCACTTCATCATAATTGCTTTTCAACCAATTAGCAACCGCCCCATCATTACAACCAACATCTAAAACACTTTTGGGTTCGTTTACAAATCGAAGTAAATCTTTACGAACAGTCTTATAAGACGGTGAATCATGATGTGCCATAATGGTTTTGATTTAAAAGCAATTTAATCTGTCAACAAAAGTATATCCAACGACGGAATAAACATTGACTTTTTAAGCTCGAAAAAATAACCAGCCTAGGCAAAAACTCCTTTGTCCAAAAAAGATTTTCTTATGTATTTTCGAGCCTTAAACTAGAACCCCATGCTGAAACCCATTTTATTTCGAGTTGCAACCCCAATCCTCCTCCTCCTCGCCATTAACTACGCCTTCTTCTACCCTGTATTCCAAGGGAAAGTCCTAGAGCAAGACGATATGATTCAGGGTGCTTTAATCAACCGTCAAGTTGATGAGTTTTACGAAAAAGACGGTACCGTGCTCCTCTGGACAGATGTTTTATTCTCCGGAATGCCTAGTGTGCAAGTGGCCATGAGATACCCAAATAACTTTGTTACATACATCCAAAAAAGTTTTAATCTCCTTCTAGGAAAACCTTCAAACATCTATATCAT
>REDE01000126.1 GCA_007693635.1 Flavobacteriales bacterium
AAGCATTTTCAATACATCATCCGGAAGTGAGCTGGTGAATGTGGTCATTGCTGTTTTGTATTTATATTTTACAAATATAGTGATTATTCTGTTTATTGGCAAGGAGAGTTCCGTTTTACCCATTTTGAAATGGCGCCAATGCAAAAGGTTGTTGTATATAAGATAGAGCCTTTTGATTGCAGAACGTCATTTAGTATTCGAGTAGTCAATCGTATGTGTTTCGTAGAGTCCTGTTAGGGACGAAATATCAGGAACCAATATATCTCTATGCGGCCACCCGTGCCAATAGGAACAGGATATTGGCAGCACCAAAGCGCCCCACACCATTTGACCACCCGCTAAGGATTCATGAAATGCTTCGAGGGAAGTGTCGCGATAGAGCTTCCCTTCTCAGGTGAAGTTGCGGAGCACGGTGAGGAAGAGCGCCTGATGGAAACTGCGCTGTCGAAAGCCCCTTTTATTTTTAGCGTTTCCTTGTTTCTCTCCTTTTTTTTAATGCGTCTTTAAAGACTATTTTTGTCCAAAATTATTTTCATGCGAATCTCCCATTCCATCGAATCTTTTGCCGGATCAAAAAACGTGGTTTTAACTACCGGTACGTTTGATGGTGTTCATAAAGGACATAGGGTTATTATTGATCGACTTTGTCGGATTGCACGACAAATCGACGGTGAAAGTGTATTGTTGACTTTTGATCCCCACCCCCGAAAGGTTATACACCCAAATGAGCCTATTTCGCTTTTGTCTACGGTGGAAGAGAAAGTTGATTTGCTCGCGAAAACCGGCCTTGATCATCTGGTCATTCACCCATTTACGCTTGAATTTAGTCGTACCACCTCACGAGATTTTATTCAAAAGTTACTCGTTGAGCAATTGCGAGTGAAACGCTTGGTAATTGGCTATGACCATCATTTTGGTCGTAATAGGGAAGGGAGTTTCGAGCATCTTTTAGCGTACGGTTCTAATTACGGTTTTGAGGTTGAGGAAATTCCGGTTCAAGAAGTCGAACAAGTAGCGGTGAGTTCCACGAAAATACGCAACGCCATATCCAATGCGGAAGTTGAAAAGGCTCGTGAATGGCTGGGGTATTCTTATTTTATATCGGGATTTGTGAAGCAGGGTCGTGGAATTGGAAGAACCATTGAGTTCCCCACGGCCAATATTACTCCATCAAGTCCTAGTAAACTCATTCCTGGAAACGGCGTGTACTTGGTGAAAGTCGAAATTCTCGACACCAATGAGGATTTTTGGGGAATGTGCAATATTGGTGTGAATCCTACAGTGGGAGGGTCAGAGCGTTCGGTGGAAGTTCATGTTTTTGATTTCTCTGGAAATCTATATAATCGGCAGTTAAGGGTTTCATTTTTACAGAAACTCCGAAACGAAATAAAATTCAATTCCTTGGATTCGCTAAAGAATCAGTTAAACGAGGATGCGGAAATCTCCAAAAGTCTAATCTCTGGATACACTTTATGAGAAACTTGCTGGTTTTGGTTTCTGTAGTAACTTTATGGAGTAGCTCTTTAGTGGCTCAGTCCAATATGTTGCGATTGAAGGCGTCGGACTTAGGGCGATTGGCTGCATTGGCGCAGGAGCATCCGGAAACGCGTCATCTTGTTATTAAACGGGCGAAGTTGACAAGCATACCCACAGAAGTGTTTCTCTTCCCGAACTTGGATTCACTCGATTTATACAATAATAAAATTGATTACCTCCCGGATTCGGTTTGGCAGATGATGTCGTCTTTGCGATATCTGCGAATGGGCAAAAATCCGATGAGACATTTGCCTTCAGGTATTCAGCACTTACAGTCGTTAAATCACTTGGATCTTTGGAACGCCGAAATTGAAACGATTCACGAGAATATCTTTGATTTGAGTGCGCTAAAGTACATTGATGTTCGCGCCACTCGCTTGTCTAGGGATCTATTGGATAACCTACGCAATGGTCTTCCTGATGAAGTTGAAATCAAAGCTACTTGGCAGTGTAATTGTCGATAAAGTTTGTTGTGTACCCTCCATTGATGTTTTACCTTCGCACCTATGTCTATTTCAGTTAAAAATCTTACGAAGCGTTACGGCGATCAACTTGCCGTAAACAATTTATCTTTTGAAGCTCAGCCCGGTGAAGTTGTTGGCTTTCTCGGTCCAAATGGAGCTGGTAAGTCCACGACTATGAAGATCATTACGGGTTACCTTCCAGATTATGAGGGTGATGTGGAGGTTTGCGGCTTCAATGTAAAGTCTGATCCTATTGAGGTGAAGCGTCGTGTTGGATATTTACCGGAAACCAATCCGCTGTATTTAGACATGTTTGTACGGGAGTTTTTGATTTTCTTGGCGAATATCACAAAAACCCCGGCAAAGCGCGTTGACGAGATGATTGAAATAACGGGCTTGGGTCCGGAGCAGCATAAACGAATCGGTGCTCTTTCAAAGGGTTACCGTCAGCGCGTTGGTCTGGCACAAGCCATCATTCACGACCCTGAAGTTTTGATATTGGATGAACCTACCACCGGATTTGATGTCAATCAGTTGGTGGATGTTCGCTCCGTTATTAAAGACCTAGGAAAACGTAAGACGGTACTACTATCTACCCATATCATGCAAGAGGTAGAGTTATTGTGCGACCGTGTAATCATTATCGACAAGGGGCTTATTCGGGCCGATGAGCCCGTTGATGCATTGCGTAATTCAGCGCGGCAAAAGGCCATTTATGTGCGCTTTTCTGGATCTGTATCGCAGAACGCATTGCGGGGTATTCCGGGTGTAATGCATGCTCGTCCTGATGGAGAAGCATGGATTTTGGAGTCGAAGCCCAAAACAGATCTCAGTAAAGTTGTCTTTGATTTCGCCGTTAAGCGTCAGCTAACGATTATTGAAAATCGACCCATCACAATGGGGCTGGAAGAGGTGTTCCGCAACTTGACTAAGGCTCAATAGAATTCCTTATTCGTTGAGTTTACCTCTCAGCTGTCTACGACTATTTCGCAAATTTTCTATGTCCGTCTCGGTCTCTCGACGTTCATCTTGAATTCGTCGAATTTCCGTTTCCGCACGGTCGATTTTTTCTCTTTGGTCTAAGATATCTTTATGAAGTTTTTCTTCAGCCTTCTTCTTTTTGTTCAAGGATTTTTGCTTTTTGTTTTTCTCCTTCTTTAAAGCCCTATAAGCTTTTCTATCCTCCCCTTTGAGGCGCTCTAGCTCTAGTCTTTTTTGTGTAATATCGCTGCTTAACTCCCCTTGCTCGGTTTGAAGCATTGAAATTTCTTCTCTGATTTGTGAAATTTCGTTATTGTAGCGCGTTATTCTTTTGCGCTGTTTTTTAATTTGACGGTTATTTCGCTTTATTTTTGATTGGAGTTTGCGGCGTTCTTTCTTTAAGTCTGAGAGTTCGTCTTCGATGACAATGTGATAGATGCTTTCGCCTAATTCTTTCAAATAATTTGCGAAGAACAGGGCTTGCGATCCGGATTCCGGCTCTACCCATTCCTGCTGATCGGTTTTTAAGACGCCATAAATAACAGTTCCGTCGCCTTCCGGAAGTACCAGTAGGTAAATTGTAGAGGTATCGTTCATAGGATTCGACCAGAAAAAACGATCAGTCGACAGCATAGTTTGCTCCCGAGTGGGTCTTTTGCCACTGATTCTTCGCAGATTTCTTTGGGCTATTTTTGAGCTAATTTTATAACTCGCGCTGGGAATGCTAACAGCGTATACCTGATTTGATGGGTTCGGCATTTCGGCTATTTCCGCGTAATAGACAGAGCAACACTTTTGGACACCTTCTGCGTTCGTGCTGTATACGATGGTGGTTAAAATGAAGATGAATAGGAGTGATAAGGATTTGTTTGACGAAAGCATAGGTATGGAAATATCTGTTAGAAAATCATTTGTAAAGATAGAGTGAATTCTTCGATTTTCAAAACTTTACATTGGCCTCATCATTTCAAGGCGGATGCTGGGCTTGTCTTTTCTAACTCCTTTGTTCCAATTGGTTTAAATGAAAAAGCCGCTTGAAAAAAGCGGCTTTTTGTTTATCCTAGATAGGTTTTGAGGATTTTACTTCTCGAGGTATGCTTCATTCTTCGAATAGCTTTTTCCTTGATCTGTCTAACGCGTTCCCGTGTAAGGTCAAATTTTTCACCAATTTCCTCTAGGGTAAGTGGGTGTTGACCGCCTAATCCAAAGTATAGGCGAATTACATCTCCTTCTCTTGGGGTAAGGGTAGCTAGTGATCTTTCAATTTCGATACGTAGCGATTCGTTCATCAAGTCGCGATCGGGGTTAGGACTCTCACCGTACGACAATACGTCGTATAGGTTACTGTCTTCCCCTTCAACCAGTGGGGCGTCCATTGATACGTGACGTCCACTGTTTCTCATGGATTCCTTGACGTCGGTTTCGTTCATCTCCAAAATATTGGCGATTTCTTCCGAAGAGGGCTGACGTTGGTGTTCTTGCTCCAAAGCTGCGTAAGCCTTGTTGATTTTATTGATGGCACCAATCTTATTCAAAGGAAGACGAACAATACGCGACTGTTCGGCTAGAGCTTGAAGTATGGATTGACGAATCCACCAAACGGCGTATGAAATGAACTTAAAACCGCGGGTCTCGTCGAAACGTTGTGCGGCTTTAATGAGTCCTAAATTGCCCTCATTGATTAAGTCGGGTAGTGTAAGTCCTTGATTTTGGTACTGTTTAGCCACGGAAACAACGAAGCGTAAATTCGCCTTCGTAAGCTTTTCCAGTGCGATTTGATCACCAGCCTTGATACGTTGAGCCAACTCAACTTCCTCCTCAGCGGTAATCAGGTCTACCTTACCAATTTCTTGTAGGTATTTATCTAACGAAGCGGTCTCCCTATTGGTTACCTGCTTCGTAATTTTCAGCTGACGCATTGCCATGCTTCAATGGGTTTTAATCGTTAAACAATAATTGAGACTTCAGTCTTACTCTTTGTCCATAAGTGCTTTACGGGAAAGTTTTAGTTTTCCACGATCGTCGATAGACAAGAGTTTCACTTCGATACGATCACCCTCTTTGAGTTCTTCCTCAACCTTTTCAAGTCGACGGTGAGCAATTTCACTGATGTGAAGAAGTCCGTCTGTTCCTCTTGCAATCTCTACGAATGCTCCGTAAGCTTGAATGCTTTTTACGATTCCGTTGTAGGTTTTGCCTACTTCCGGTGTAAAAGCTATATCGTTGATAAAGTTTTTCGCGCGTTCCATTCCATCAGGATCAGTTCCGGAGATTTCCACGTGACCTCTATTATCGATTTCTTCGATGGTAATCGTTGTTCCGGTATCCGCTTGTAATTGTTGAATGGTTTTTCCACCAGGTCCAATAATCGCACCAATATAATCTTTCGGAATGGTCAAGTTGATCAATTTTGGAGCGTGTGGCTTTGCTTCGGGCCTTGGTTCTGCAAGTGTTTTTAGCATTTCACCCAAAATATGCAGACGACCTTCTCTTGCTTGATCAAGGGCTTTTTGCATGATTTCAAACGAAAGTCCGCGGATTTTAATATCCATCTGACAAGCGGTGATACCTTCACTTGTTCCAGTTACTTTGAAGTCCATATCTCCCAAATGATCTTCATCGCCAAGGATGTCGGATAGGACTGCATATTTCCCGGATTTTGTGTCGGTAATAAGGCCCATTGCGATTCCCGATACGGGTTTTTTAATTGCAACACCAGCATCCATTAGCGATAATGTTCCAGCGCATACGGTGGCCATTGATGAACTTCCATTCGATTCGAGGATCTCCGAAACCACGCGAATTACGTGCGGATTGTTTGCGGGAATTACGGGCTTTAAGGCTCGTTGCGCTAAGTTACCGTGACCAATTTCTCTTCGACTAGTTCCGCGCATTGGGCGGGCTTCACCTGTAGAGAATGGAGGGAAATTGTAGTGCAGATAAAATCTCTCTGAACCCACGAAGGTTACATTATCAATGCGATTTTCGTCGAGTTTAGTTCCTAGGGTAGTAGTGGTGATCGACTGGGTTTCTCCACGTGTAAAGACAGCGGATCCGTGCGTTGAAGGTAGAACATCAACTTCACACCAGATCGGGCGAATATCCTGTGGTGTTCTTCCGTCTAGGCGTTTATTTTCGTCGAGAATAAGATTGCGAACGGCATCGTATTCTACGTCGTGGAAGTAGGTTTTAGCAAGTGCGCTCTTCTCAAGACGTTCTTCTTCCGAGAAGTTTTCTTCCATGAATGTTTCAAAAGCAGCCTTGAAAGCCTCGCTGCGCTCTTGTTTAGGTTTTGCTTCACGAGCTATGTCGTAAACGCTTTGGTAGGTCTTTTCAAATACCAATTTACGCAATTCGTCATCGTGTGTTTCGTGACTGTATTCGCGCTTTTCGGTTTTATTGGCGGCTTCCTGAAGTCTAAGCTGAGCTTCACAATGACGCTTAATTTCTTCGTGGGCAAATTGTATGGCGTCGAGCATTTCCTTCTCAGAAACCTCTTTCATCTCACCCTCGACCATTCCAACGCTATCGATTGAGCCGCCAACCATAAGGTCAATATCGGCTTCTTTGATTTGTGCTGGAGTAGGATTGATCACGAGTTCACCGTTGATTCGTGCTACTCGAGCTTCCGAAATGGGTCCGTGAAAAGGGATGTCGGATACGCTTAAAGCTGCTGAAGCTGCAAGTGCTGCTAGCGAATCGGGTGCGACTTCAGGGTCGTGCGACATTAGATAAATGACAATCTGTGTATCGGCGTGGTAGTCTTCCGGGAACATAGGGCGAAGAATACGGTCTACCAAACGCATGGTTAGAATCTCATCGTCCGAAGGTCGGCCTTCTCGCTTTAAAAAACCTCCTGGCATGCGGCCACCGGCTGAATATTTTTCTTTATACTCTACAGTTAGAGGTAAGAAGTCGATGCCTTCTTGAGCGGTTTTTGCGGAAACGACAGTGGCTAGGAGCACACATTTGCCCATGCGAAGCACAACGGCTCCGTCGGCTTGTTTGGCTAATTTGCCAGTTTCGAGGGTAATGCTGCGTCCATCAGCGAGAAGAATCTCTTGAACAATCGGAGTTGGAATCATAAAGTAAACTGAATAATAGATAAAACGGGAAAAAGGCAACGTCACCGTTGCCTTTCTCTTTAATAAATGGGATTACTTACGTAAACCTAGTTTGGCGATGATGGCGCGGTAACGCTCAATGTCATTATCTTTTAGATAATTGAGTAGCTTTCTACGCTTTCCTACCAATAGAACGAGTGAACGTTCCGTGTTGAAATCCTTGCGATTTTTTTTCAAATGCTCGGTAAGGTGGCCGATGCGATAAGTAAAAAGGGCGATTTGGCCCTCGGGAGTTCCGGTGTCTTCCGGACCTTTTCCGTGTTCGGCAAAAATTTGCTGTTTAACTTCTGGTGTTAAATACATGCGAAAATCGATTTAGATGTTTTTTATGTACAATAGCCGGCAAAATTACAACAAATTTTCTTAGCGTGGGAATAAACTTTTGGCTAATACTCATTAATATAAGTGATGTGTAATTTTTGCGGGTATGTATCTAATCTTTTCGCTGTGTATGAATTGCTTATTTAAATTTTGAGCTCTGAGTTTTTACTCGGATTTAACCACCATTTTTAAAAATAGTCCGAGCTTTTGCTTGAGTTCTTTTCTCTCGGTAATGAAATCCAAAAATCCGTGCTCCAGTAAAAATTCCGAAGTTTGAAAACCATCAGGAAGATCTTTCCCAATTGTTTCTTTGACAACTCGCGGCCCGGCAAAGCCAATAAGAGCTCCTGGTTCGGCAATGTTGATATCGCCTAGCATGGCAAATGAGGCGGTGACTCCTCCTGTAGTGGGGTCGGTAAGAACGGAGATGTATGGGAGACCCATTTCACGCATTTGCGCAATTTTCGCTGATGTTTTCGCCATTTGCATAAGTGAAAAGGCCGCTTCCATCATACGGGCACCACCAGATTTTGATATCATGATAAACGGTAGGCCATTTTTCATCGCGTAATCCATTCCGCGTGCAATTTTTTCGCCTACTACCGAACCCATGCTGCCGCCAATAAAGTTGAAATTCATGCAGCCAATAACCGTTTCTATGCCATTGAGTTTGCCTACCCCGGTGGTTATAGCCTCTTTCAACTGCGTTTTTTTGACAGCATCAGCATAGCGATCAACGTAGGCTTTGGTGTCCTTGAACTTCAGTGGATCGGCTGATTTTAGATTTTTATCAAGCTCCTTGAACTTTCCGTTGTCAAATAAAAAGGAGAAATACTCTGTGGCGTTTATTTTATTGTGGAAACCGCAGTTGTGACAAACCCAAAGATTTGCAGCATGGTCCTCAACACTCGAAATCACCTTGCACTTGGGGCATTTGTGCCATAAGCCTTCGGGAGTTTCTTTTTTTTCGTCTGTCGAAGTGGTGATCCCTTCTTTATCTCTTTTAAACCATCCCATGTTTATTGTTTTTTGCAGATTAGCAAATGCAAATATACTCGCATGATGTTCTTGTGAAGCAATTTGACGACCGGACTTTTTTTCTGAAGCCATTTTTTCGCTAAGGAAATCGCGAAGTATTTTGGTTTTATTTTTTTAAACAGCTACATTTATGTGCCTTAGGGCCTGTGTCAGATTCGATTTTGGTTTTATCTCTTTTTGCGTTTTCTCTTCTTTTTCTTGGTGCTTGAATTAAGACTTTCCGACATGTGTGTGAATGGTTGGTAAACATTGAAATACAAATGTTCTATGGGCTCCTCGGATATATCGGAGCGCTCTATTGGTTTGGATAGCGTCATCTTATCCGTAGTGCCAACGAGCGTTTGAGAGCTTATGCCAAGTTCCATTTGTTGCAACATGGTGTATTCATCGCTAACTCGGTTCACTACAAAGGCGGTTTCCGCACTTAATCCGTCGCCACTTTCGTAAATGAGATCAACAAACCGATAAAAGAGCCTTCCGTAATTTGCAGCGTTTGTGGTATCGCCTGATTCGTGATGTGCAATCATTAAATAGTAGAGGGCTTCTAAATTTACAGGGTCGGATTTCCAAACTTCCAAGCTAGGGTTTATCGCCGCATTCCAATCTTTGTTGCGTAAATGTTCAACGCTAAGCTTGAGTCGGGGGTCTGTAAAGTAGGGTTTGTAGCTGGATGTGTAGGCTAAGCCGTAGTACAAATGGATTAATTCTTCTTGGGATAGGGGTTCAAACTTGTAGAGTTTTTTTGTTAGAAGCGGATAAAAAAAACGACTTTTTTTATTCGTAACCTCACTTTCTATGGCTTCTAAATCAATACTGGTGGGCTTTTGTGCAAATGCGTCAAATGAGATTAAGCAAATCATCAGACACCAAAAAAGTGATTTGACATTGGGCATAATGGTCGATTGTAAAAATGAAGCGTAAAGATAGAACAAATCAACATTAGATGTTAGAAAATCTTTTTTTAGGGACACTACTTCCCACTGTGATTGCGTTATATTTGTTTATTGATTAGGTGTGTTGCTTTTTGATAGTCGGCCGCTAATTATGTGCTACTGTTTGTTTTAAATAGGCCCTAAAATTCGATCATTTTGACGAGTCGAAGGAGGGGTTCATCAATGCCAATTCATTACCATTCATGCAAAAATTACGAATAATAGCTTTATTACTTGGACTGCTTCCTGTAAGCTTGTTGGGGCAAATTACCGAGTCGCAACGCCGTGCAGAATCAAAGTTTCAGGTTGCGATGACGGCTTTTGACCAAAAGATTTACGCCAATGCACGCGAGGGTTTTGAACAAGCTATTGCAACTCAGTCTCTGAGTCCTGAGCGCACTGCTGAAGCTTTGTATTATCGAGCTATCTCGGCTTTGGAGTTGTTTCATGCTGATGCGGAAAACTTAATGCAGTCGTTTATTGAAACCTATCCGACAAGTTCGCTGGTCAATCAGGCGAAGCGTTATCTTGGTCAGTTCTTTTTTAGAAATCGAAATTATCGTAAAAGTGAGCGTTACTTAGGCGAGGTCGATCTTCGTAACATCGATCGATCGGATCGTCCTGAAATTCGCTTTCAGTTGGGGTATTCATTTTTTGCTAATCAAAAAATTGATGAAGCAAAGAACATTTTTGCTACTTTAAAGGAACAAACCGGTCCTTTTGCAGCTTCGGCGCGCTACTATTACGCACATATTGTTTACGAGGAAGAAAATTACAGTGAGGCGCTAGTCAACTTCGAGTCGTTACGATCGGATCCTGCTTTCTCTAGAATGGTTCCTTTTTACTTGGCGCATGTTTACTATCAAATGAAGGAGTACGACAGTCTGTTTGTATACGGAAAGGAAATTCTCTCGGATGATCAAGCTCCGCGACGAGCAGAAATTGCGAAATTGATGGGCGATGCGCATTATCGTTTGGAGAATTTCGACAAGGCGGTTATGTATTTCGAGTTGTTTCGGGAGGAAGGCGGTAAACCAGTGCGCAGCGACCACTACGAATTGGGTTTTGCCTATTATCGTTTAAAAGACTTTGCCAAAGCCATTGAGCATTTTTCTAAGGTTTCGATGGGAAAGGACGAATTGGCGCAAATCACCTACTATCATTTGGCGGATTGTCATTTGCAAATGGGTGACAAACAGTCGGCGCTTACCGCTTTTGCTGCGGCTTCAAAAATTGATAGTGACCCGGTTATTCGCGAGGATGCTACTTTTCAATTTGTGAAATTGAATTATGAGTTGGGAGGTGTTTTTGCTGATGTCGTAACCTCACTCAATCAGTTTCTTCGTGATTTCCCGCAAAGTGATCATCGGCGCAAGGTGAACACGCTTTTGGCTGATGCGCATTTGCGATCTCGAAATTACGCTCGTGCCGCTCAAGCTTTAAAAGATGGCGGACTCCGGACCATAGAACAACAAGGTATATTTCAGAAGGTCTCGTACTTTCTAGGTGTTGAAGCCTACCAACAAGAACGCTATACCACAGCGGTAGCGCATTTTGCGGAGTCGCGTAAACATCCCATCGATCAAGAATACCTAGGCCATGCCCTCTACTGGGCTGCTGAATCGTTTTATCAACTCATGGAGTACGACGCCGCTATTGGCGCTTATCTTGAGTTTCAAGCGAGTCCGGGTGCATACCAGTCGCCATATTTCTCTTACTCGTATTACGGCCTGGGTTACGCATATTACATGGCTGGTAAGTTGCCCGAAGCTGCAAATACTTTCCGTAGATTTAGTCGGGAAAAAAATATCTCCAAGGGTAGGTATCGTGACGGTTTGCTTCGCTTGGCTGATGTGTATTTTCTTTCTCGCAGTTACCCTCAAGCCTTGGAGTTTTACGATAAAGCTTTTCAGGCTTTCGACAATAAGAATACGTATGCACTTTTTCAGAAAGCTCTTTGTTTGGGTTTAATTGGTGAAGAGCGTCAAAAAATTGCGGTTTTGGATCAGTTGGTTAAAGATTTTTCTTCAGATCCACTTGCCTTGGACGCCCGATTTGAAAAGGCTTCATCGTATATTAAACTCGAACAATACGACAATGCTATTCGGATTTATCAGTCGTTCGTACTGGAGCACCCGAATCACCCCAATGTCCCTAGGGCTAAATTGAACATGAGTTTGGCCCACCGTAATTCTCAGCGCTACGAGAAAGCCATTGAGCTCCTTAAAGATATTGTTGCAAACTACCCGAATACTCCCGAGTCTTCGGAGGCTGTTCGTTTTGGACAAAACGTGTTTAGCGAAGCCGATCGTATGTCGGATTATGTGGCTTGGGTGCAGTCAAGTGGAAGTGTTGACGTGGAGCAAGGTCGTCTTGATTCGGCGCTCTATTTCTCTGCTTTTGATCAGTATTCGGTAGGGAATTATACATCCTCCATTCGTGGCTTTAACGATTATAACGACCGTTTCCCGAATGGTTTGTTTCGTTTACAAGCCATGTACTATCAAGCCGATGCGCATTTTCGTTTGAAGGAAGACGACAAAGCGCTGGAGCGTTTTGAAGATGTTTTGGCCAATCCGCGCTCGCCGTTTTATGACCGTGCTTTGGAGCGGGCGGCTCAATTGCGCTTTCTGTCCAAAGACTATCCGCAAGCGGCAAATTATTACCGTCAAATTTTGGAGCGGAACCCTATGGATGAACTTCGTTTGCTCGCCATGGAACGCATGATGCGAATTGCTTTTGCACAAAAGGATTGGCCCAAACTTGAAGATTGGAGTAAGCGGGTGACAGATACCAATCCTGATCAAGCAAAATTGCGTCGTGATGCTCGTTGGTACTTTGCTCTTTCACTGTATAAACAACATCGTCGTCCTGAAGCGGATTCGGCACTTGTACATATAAAGAACAGCTACCAAGGCAGAGAGGCGGCTTTGGCTCGATTATATTTGTCTGAATTTGCCTGGGAAGATTTTGATGGGGATGCGGCTAAAACAGAAATCTATGCGCTTATCGAAGCTTTTCCAGGTGAGGTGGATATTCGCGATCGGGCTTTACTCCTCTTGGCAAAAGTATTTATCGCTGAAGAGGATTTCTTTCAGGCCGAGTTCTCTATTGATTTTGTCCTGCAATCTAATTCGAGTGAAGAAATTACCGCTGAGGCTAATAAGCTCATGAAACAGTTGAAGAATCAGCAAAACACTAATGATAACAAAGAAGGCAGCGATGCTTGGGAAGTTACACCTGGCGACAATCAAAATACTCCAAATGAATCTGATGAAGACAATGAATAAGCTACGCATTAATCTATCCTTCTTTGCTGTATTGCTTGGTGCATCTGTTTTTGCACAGGGGAATTTGGGCAATATCCAATTGGAAGTTACCCGCGCTTTTGAGGGACAAGTTCAGCAACCCCGAAAAATAAATGATCTCCCGAGAATCAATGATACAATTCGAAGTGAGGTGCAGCTCGACTATCAGATAAGACCGAGAAGTGTGTTTACGAATTTTTCTCCTGAGCCGCTTGCTCCCGCTCGAATTCGTCGTGTAACGGCCGATAAACTTCCAAAGTTGATGGTGGGCATAGGTGCAGGAAACTTTTTTACATCAATGGCGGATATTTCCTTTAATAGCGATCGATCACGAGATCAGGCTTGGGGGATGAAATTCAGACACTTTTCTACGCATACTGGGGTGCCTGACTTGGTTTTTTCCGAAGGGGATAATGCTTCTCAGTTTCCTAATTTTTTGAGTGAAAATAGACTTTCGGGGCATTACCGGAGATTTTTAAGGAACTATACGCTTACTACCAGAGCAGAAGGTTTCTATGATGCGGTCAATTACTATGGCGTACCCTTAATCGATGGATTAAATAATGAGCTCATCTTTGGGGATGTCGGTCGTCAGCAGTATTTGGGAACGAAGGCTGAAATCGATTTTGAAAGTCAGCGTAGTAAGTCAGATAGCTGGTTTGATCAAGGAACGGTTTCGTATCACTACATTCAGGATGCTTTTGGCTCACGAGAGAATTGGCTAAACGTGCCAACGCGATGGTCTTTTCCAGTGGATGATATTTTGGCAAATATTGACTTGCGGACTACTTTCTTGCAGGCGCGTTCGGATACGAATGCTTTGGATGCACAATATTTGAATGTACATCTTAATCCGCATGTTGAGTACTTGCGTGATAATTTGGCACTGAACATTGGTGCGCACTTCATTTTTAATGATAATAGTGTTGTGTATCGGGGAGATGAAGAAAAAGTCAATCGCTTTATTCCTAGGCCTAATGTCACGGGTAGACTTACGGTTGTCCCCAATGTAATGGAAGTTTTCGGGGGTTTTGATTACGATTTCCGTATGAATAACACCCTTGATTTGACGCGAGAAGTTCCGTGGTTGAACCCTGGAGTCTTAATTCGTCCTACGAGAAAAAGTGAAGGTTTTTTTGGAACATCATTCCTCTTTATGTCGGGCTTGAATGTTGAGCTAAAAGCACAGTATATATTTTGGGGCGATCGAGCTTTGATATATCGCGATCCGTCTTTTGCAACGGATGTCAATGGACTCCAAGGTTTGCAAGTTCGCTATTTGGACGGTACCGAGTTGGGATTAAATGGGCGTATTCGCTACCAAGTTAATGACGATTTGCGTTTGGGAATGAATATAGCGTATTCACGATACGAAAACTTCACCTATCGGGGAGAAGCTACAGCACCCTTCCACTTAGCCCCTTGGCGTGGTGGGTTTGATGCTCACTATATGTTCCGGAAAAAAATCGGACTACAAGCGAAATTGGTTTACATAGGCAGTCGAGAGGCTTTCGATCCGAGACTGCTTGATAACAATGCACAAAATCCGTTGGGTGTGAATCCGATTCTCGATGCTTTTTGGGATATGGATATGAGCATTGATTTTTACTTTAACGATAATCTCACTGCTTTTCTGCGCGTGCATAACGCCTTTGCCAGTAGATACGACTTGTATTTGGGATACGGTGCACAAAGATTCTTAACCTTGGCCGGATTTTCATTTCGCCTTTAATTAAAATTATGTCTGAAGAAAACAAACAGTCGTTGCCATTATTGTCTTTAAAGCACGCCTACATTTCGCAGGTTAATAACTTGGTGCTTTCTGATGTCAATATTGAAATTTTCCCCGGTGATTTTGTCTACTTAATCGGAAGTACGGGAAGTGGAAAGTCCTCATTGTTGAAAACCATTTATGCGGATTTGCCATTAAAAGAGGGGAATGCTGAGGCGGTTGGCTTCGATTTGGTTAAACTCAAGGAGTCAGAAATCCCATTTTTACGACGAAAAATTGGTATTGTTTTTCAAGATTTTCAGCTGCTACCCGATCGGAGTGTCCGTGATAATCTTTTGTTTGTTCTTAAAGCTACCGGCTGGAAGGACAAAGTGAAAATTGATGAGCGCATTCGTTACGTATTAGAGCGCGTTGATATGGGCACAAAGCATTTTAAGATGCCTCATCAGCTGTCGGGTGGTGAACAACAGCGGGTTGCCATAGCACGAGCGCTACTCAACGATCCTGAACTCATCATTGCTGATGAGCCTACGGGAAATCTTGACCCTTCTACCAGTGAGGAAATCATGCTTTTGATGAAGGAAATTTGTCATAGTGGTCGAGCAATTCTAATGGCTACGCATGATTATTCCCTGATACTGAAATTCCCTTCCCGTACGCTTAAATGCGACGGTGGAAAAGTTTTCGAAACCTTGCAAACTCGACTTTAACAATGCTTTCTATTTTGATTCCAACTTACGGATTTCTTCCCCAGCAATTGGTGATTGATCTGGTGTGGCAGTTGAAGCAAAGGAGTTTTAATTGGGAGATTATCGTTACGGAAGACGCCTCGGGAAAGCTTGAACAGATAGATTGTGAATCCATTAATTCGATACATCCAAACGTCCAGTGCCATATTCTAGATCAAAATTTAGGGCGATTTGCGCATCGTCAATTTTTAGCACGTTCGGCAAAATTTTCCCGGTTACTTTTTATTGATGATGACGCTGTTTTGCCAGAAGATTTTATTCTTAAATATGAGCCTTATATATCTTCTAAAGCAGCCGTTTTTGGTGGAATGACCTATGCAGATACAATGCCAACGGATACCGATAGACACCTTCGTTGGAAAGTAGGGAAGAAGAAGGAGCAAATTCCGGCACGTATTCGCAATGAAGCCCCTTATGCACGGCTGCAAACGTGCAATTTTTTGATCGATAAGGCTGTGATGTTGGATTTACCGTCGCATAAAGAGATTTCCGGATATGGGCATGAAGACACCATGATGGGCTACGACCTCCGTTATGCGTTTGTAGAAGTTTTGCATATAGACAATCCGATAGAACATTCCTATATAGAATTGTCAGATGTTTTTATGGAAAAGACAGAAGAAGCTGTCGGCAACTTGGCTCGTCTTATAAAAGCCGGAAAAATTGATGAAGATGTAACACTTTACCGCGTGTATACCAAACTCAAGAAAACGGGTATGCACCGCGTTCTGAAGTGGTATGTTTACAACAATCGCATACCCCTTCTTGCACGATTGTTTAGAGCTAATCCGCCATTGGTGCTTTTCGACATTTATAAACTCGGAATCTTAACGAAAAAATTGCGGAAATTTGTTTAAGTTTTCTTCAGATGAGGATTTCTTCAAAAAAACGTAGACATCACCTCCTGTAGCTTTTGAGCTTCTTTGCGAGCCGCCATTGCAAAATTCTGATCATTCGCAGCGTAGAGAATGCCCCTAGAGCTGTTAATGAGCACAAGGCCTTCATTTTTTACGAATGTATGATGTAGTACTTCATTGAGATCACCTCCCTGAGCACCAACACCCGGAATGAGAAAGAAATGCTCGGGAAATTGAGAGCGTATGTCCGCCAATTGTTCGCTATTGGTAGCCCCCACAACAAACATTGTGTTTGCAGTAGTTCCCCATGAGGCAACCGTTTGCATTACTTTTTGGTAAATATGTTGGTTGTTATAGGTTTTGCCAAGACTTAACATTTGCACGTCCAAAGCTCCCTGATTTGAGGTTAATCCTAAGACAATTGCCCACTTATCCTGATCTCGTAAAAATGGCTCAATACTATCTTTACCCATATATGGCGAAAGTGTAACCGAGTGGAACTGGTAGGTGTGGTAAAATGTTTGGGCGTAACGCTCAGCTGTATTTCCGATATCCCCGCGCTTTGCGTCGGCAATTAGAAAAATGTCGGGGTAATTCTCTCTGAGGTAGGTGATGATTTTGTGTAAACTTTCCCAACCTTTTGTCCCTTCAGCTTCGTAAAAGGCGATATTAGGTTTGTACGCCACGGCAAAGTCTGCGGTGGAATCCACAATTTCTTTATTAAAGGCGAAAATAGGGTCTTCATGATCTCGCAAATGGGCGGGGATTTTTTGGATGTCGGTATCCAAGCCTACGCACAAAACCGACTTTTTCTTTTGAATATTATGGATAAGCTGCTGGCGATTCATAGTCGTAATCTATTTCTATTGAGTGGTGCCTTCTTTTAATCTTTCGGCATTTTCTGCCAACATGAGTTCTTCGGTAAATTGGAAGAGTTCACCATTCATAACCTCGGGTAAATTGTAGGTGGTGAGATTGATTCGGTGATCGGTAACTCTTCCCTGTGGGTAGTTGTAGGTGCGAATTTTTGCCGAACGGTCACCGCTGGAAACCATTGTTTTGCGTTTTCCGGCAATGGCTTCATTGTGTTTTGCGAGCTCAATTTCGTAAAGTTTGTTACGCAACATCACCATTGCGCGTTCCCGGTTGCCGTGTTGAGAGCGTTCTACCTGACAAACAACAACAATTCCGGTAGGTTTGTGGGTAAGCATAACTTTGGTTTCTACCTTGTTGACATTTTGCCCTCCGGCACCTCCCGAGCGTGCAGTTTGCAATTCAATGTCGGCTGGATTGAGGTATACGTCAACCTCTTCCGCTTCTGGTAGCACGGCGACAGTGGCCGCTGAAGTGTGTACCCGCCCCTGCGTTTCTGTAGCGGGAACTCGCTGTACGCGATGCACACCCGATTCAAATTTTAGCAAGCCGTACGCGCCTTCACCTTTAACATCAAAAACAACTTCTTTATACCCTCCGGCAGTGCCTTCACTTTCGTTGAGGATTTCCATTTTCCAGCCACGTTTTTCTACGTAACGACTGTACATTTTAAACAAATCACCAGCGAAAATAGCCGCTTCGTCACCCCCGGTGCCTCCGCGGATTTCTACTTGACAATTCTTTGCATCTTCTGGGTCTTTGGGGATGAGTAGTAAGCGGATTTCATCTTCAATTTTTTCCAAAAGAGGTAAATTCTCGTCCAATTGCATGGATGCCATTTCCTTAAGCTCAGGGTCTTTTTCTGTCTTTTGCAAATGCCGAGCCTCTTCAATTCTGCCATGTATGGTGCGATAGCGTTCAAAGGCTTCCACAATCTCTTTCAGCTCTTTGTACTCTCGGTTTAGCTTGATGTATCTCTGCTGATCAGAGATGATGTCGGGTTGTATAATCAGGTCGTTTACTTCGTGGAAACGCGCCTCAATTTCTCTAAATTTTTCCAGCATATTATGCGTATTCTTCTAGGCCTCCAATTCCGTGGATGCTGAGTTTTTTGGTTTCAGATTCTTCTACTCGTCCAATTATTTTTGCTTCTACACCAAAAGATTGTGAAATGGCAATGATATCTTGAGCGTATTTTTCTTCGGTGTAAATTTCCATTCGATGCCCCATATTGAATACTTGATACATTTCTCTCCAAGGTGTTCCTGACGCCTCTTGTATGAGTTTGAAAAGGGGTGGGGTTTCAAAAAGATTGTCTTTTATGATGTGATTTTTTTCGATGAAATGCAGCACCTTCGTTTGGCCCCCACCGCTACAGTGAACCATTCCCTTCACCGCGTGGCGCATTTTTTTCAACACCTCGATAATTACCGGAGCGTAGGTTCTGGTTGGGGAGAGAACCAATTTTCCGACAGTGATATTGGGGGTGCTGGGCGTAGGGTCGGTGAGTTTGTATTTTCCCGTATAGACTACATCTTTGGGGATTTCCGGATTATAGCTTTCGGGATACTTTTCGGCGTGTGAAGCATCAAAAACGTCGTGACGGGCGGAGGTGAGTCCATTCGAGCCCATGCCGCCATTATATTCATTTTCATAAATTGCCTTGCCAAAGCTACTAAGACCAACGATTACTTGTCCCGGACTAATATTCGCATTGTCGATAACATCCTTGCGGGGCATTCGTGTAGTAACGGTCGAGTCTACGATAATGGTGCGCACCAAATCCCCTACATCGGCAGTTTCACCTCCGGTAGAGTAAATCTCGAGTCCGTATTCTCGGTATGTCCTTATGAGCTCTTCGTTGCCGTTGATGATGGCGGCAATAACTTCCCCCGGAATGTTAGTGGCGTTACGACCGATGGTGCTGCTAAGTGCAATAGGACCGGTGGCGCCAACACAGAGTAAATCATCAATATTCATTACTAAGGCATCTTGAGCAATGCCTTTCCAAACGCTTAAATCGCCTGTTTCTTTCCAATACATATAGGCCAGGGACGATTTTGTTCCCGCGCCATCCGCGTGCATTATCAAACAATATTCGGGATCGTTGGCGAGAAAGTCAGGAGTTATTTTGCAAAAAGCTTTAGGGAACAGACCTTTATCAACCGATCCTATGGCTTTGTGAACATCGCCTTTGTTGGCAGAAACGCCTCGTAGAGCATAGGTTTTGGGGTCTTTCGATTGCATATTCAAAATAATTGATTGATGGACGGCAAAAGTACAAAGTATTGGCTTAACCTCGGCTAGCCCAAACACCTATTGCAATCAATATGGGATGAATAATTATCAGTCGCATCCAAGCAATCCATGCAGGTACACACAAACTTTCGTTTAGGCAACTACCTTCTTGTATGAAATGCCAGTGTGAAGGAATGAATGCAACCATGAGAATTGCGATTCCAATTCCTGAATAACTCCTTGTTTTTTGGAAAAACAATCCCACTCCCAATACAATTTCAGCGACACCTGCAAGTATGTTCAGCAGTTTAGGTAATGGGAAATAGTTTGGGATAAGCGGGAGATAGAAGCTTGGCATAATGAAGTGGTTGATGCCAGCTGCGAAAAAGAATAATGCAAGAATTCGAATTGTTTGTTCTTTGTTGATGCGCATAATTCTGCTTGTTGTTTTTGATTTGTGTAACATTTGACTAAGGCCTCTGGTTTATTTTTGTGGCGAATAAACGAAATTTGTTATGAGCGAAAAGCCAGTAGTTGTTGTAGGTGCCGGGGTGGCCGGACTTAGTGCGGCAAAGATTTTAAAACAAGCCGGTAAGTCGGTTTTAGTGCTCGAAGCCGGAGAGCAAGTAGGAGGTCGAGTGCAAACTGATTTACGCGATGGTTTTCGTTTTGATCACGGTTTTCAAGTGCTTCTCACGGCCTATCCAGAAGCGAAGTTGTTGTTGAATTATGACCGTTTAAATTTAAAGACCTTTGCGCCTGGAGCTAGGATTTTTTCCCAAAACAAGCTAAAAAAGATTGCCGATCCTCTTCGTCGTCCGAATTTGGTATGGAATACGGTAACCTCAGGAATTGCGAGTGTTGGTGATGTATGGCGAGTGCTTTCTTTGGTGAAGAAGTTGAAAAAAACTAGTATTTCGGATATTTTTAGCGAAGCTGATAGCCGATCCACCATGTTGTATTTGCGTGATTATGGTTTTTCTGAGAAATTCATTCGTGCTTTTTTTAAGCCTTTTTTTAGCGGTATTTTTTTAGAAAATGAATTGCAAACACCCAACGCCATGTTTCAATTTGTTTTTAAAATGTTTGCTCAGGGTGAGGCAGCAATTCCTGAAGAAGGAATGCAGGCTATACCACAACAGTTGGCCGAGACTTTGAGCACTGAAGAAATAAAGTTTGGAGTTAGGGTAAATCGATACGATGATAATGTCGTTTATGATGAACAAGGTAGGCAATATCCTTACAGTGCATTGATTATTTCCGTTCCCTTTTGGAATCAAAGCAAAGTTTTTTACGGTACTACGCAGTGGTATTTTTCTGCTGATATCTCACCTGATCGCTCTGATTTGATTACACTTTTTTCTGAGGAAGGCGACGTGATGGATGGCGCAAATATTGTCGTGTTATCCAACCTTTCTTCCAAATATGCGCCTTCGGGAAAGCATTTGATTTCGGTGTCCCTTACCGGTAATGAAGAGAGAATTACGCCGGATCAGGTTAAGCGTTCTATGGCTAAGCTGTATGATAACGCAGCGACTTGGTCTTTCCTGGCTCGTTATGATGTGCCACATGCGCTACCAAAGGATATGTCGTTTCGACATGACCTTAAAGCGGAGGAATTGAAAATATCTGATCGAGTTTTTCGCTGTGGAGACTCTTGTATGTATCCCAGTTTAAATGCTGCCATGCGCAGTGGGAGAATTGTAGCGGAGGAGATTTTAGGGGGATAGGCGTTTGTTGGTTTATTACCTGGTGGTGTGGGAGGTAGGTTTAGGTGTTTAGGCGTTTAGGCGTTGAGTCTTATGTTGATTTAT
>REDE01000023.1 GCA_007693635.1 Flavobacteriales bacterium
ACAATTTTAATCCGGCCAATACAGAAATAGCCGGTGCCTTGTACAACTGGGCAGCAGTTAACAGCGGACTGCTTTGTCATCTAAACGGGTTTTAAAACTGTTATTTTATGAAAAATTCTATCCACTTTCGTACATGTATGGTGTATATGCGAAAAACATTATTCGCAATTTGTTTAATTGCAGCATCCTTTGCGCAAGCGCAAATCGATTCCAACGATTTCCTCGAACCTATTGAGATCCCTCCTTACCTTATTTCGACTTCGGAATCGAGTATCGAATTTTCTGATATGGATTCTCTTTTTGAGGCCTACACCGTATATAATTTTAATTTTCAGGATGTATTTAATACCGCGTATGCCGATGATTATCACTTTTATTTTAATCTTGATTTTGGTGACAAAAACTTTGAGTCTATTATTTGGCGATACGACATAAGAAGTGCTGACTGGAAAGCGTTAATAACTAACAGCGCTGGAACCGAAATTGTTAAAGAAAGAGACGAAGAAGGAAAGGACACGGATACTTGGAGAGGTTATTCAAATGGTGTAGACTCTAATTTTATACGACTTGCGATTGTTGAAGATAATTTTTTCGGTTTTTTCTACGACAAAAATGAAGATGAATACTACTATGTCCAAAGTTTAATGTACATGCGAATGCTCGCAGGCTTGTCCGTTGAGGAAAGCCACGAGAATATACTCATCGTATATAAAGGGGCTGATGACCTAACTTTAAATAGTATTGCTACAAATTGTGCCACAAGCAGCGATGACCCCGAATTTGATTGGGAAGAGATACCCAATTACGACCACCCTTGTGCTGTAAAAGTTGTTGAAATTGCCATTGATATTGATTATAGTTTTTATAAGTTCAATCTTGAGAATTTACTTATATCAGTATTGGATATTCAACGTGTCACACAATCAACCACAAGATACTACCTGTTCCTCGCCGAACACTTTTATTCCCTCCATATGAACATAATGTTTAGCCTTACCTATCAGGATTTACAAACAGAGCTTATATCTGATTATGATGAATATTATGCTGTTGATCAGCTTAATGGATTTAGAACATACCGACAATCGAACTGGCAAAATATAAGAAGGGATTTAGCAATGCTTTTTTCATTAGGCCCTAAGCCATACATGCCCAGTGATCCTAAACGGGTGGATGGAGTTGCCGAACTTGGCATTATAAATCAACAGCAGACCATTTGCGGGGGCGCTTTTGGATATAGTTTAATTTGTAGTCCCTCATCTGCTTCACATCAGGCAAGAGCTATTATCATAGCGCACGAAATTGGTCATAATTTAGGAGCTTCACATCCCAATGAAGAATCCAACCCCATTAACAAACCAGATTGTGGGATTATGTGTAGTGGCGGCCCGAGAAACAACAATTTTCATAGTTTTTCAAAGACTCAAATTTTGAACTTTATACACCAATCTCCCTCGCCATGTTTAAACACAATTACGCATGATGACGCTCTAAATTACCAGGCATTTGAATGGCTACCTGCATGGTATAATCAAAACAACATCACACGAATAGGCGGCTGGCTTTTAAAAACAGGGGACACACGACTATTTGGAGATATGACCGGAAATGGTATAGACGAAATGATAAGTATGAGCCCCAATGCAAAATGGTGTAATATTAATAAATTTGACTGCCAGTTTAGTTCGTGGAATTCATTATATTCAAACAATGCGAGTGGGCAAATCAATACATTCAACATGCGTGAACACAATAAATATTTTCTCGCCGACTTTGCGGGTGACGGCAAGAAAAATGATCTAATTTGTATATCCAGCACAACAAAATGGGCTACCATTGAGCGATATAATGCCACTACCAATCAGTTTGGATTTTTATGGAGCAACATGGGAAATTACAATTTAGCAATAGGTTTTCCTATTAGGTCGAACAGCCAATATATAATTGGCGATTTTAATGGGGACGGTACAGATGAATTATTGTATTTCAGCTCTTATCTCGGTGTAAAACAAGCTGCGCTTATTGATTTTCATTATGACGGCACAACATATGTGTCCACCGTTTTATGGAGCAGTTTAAATGGCTATATAGGCGCCGTTGAGGCTGATCCGACTAATTTCTACATCCAAAGAGGATTTAATAGTGGCTCTACAAAACATGAGTTACTTACAATAGTTGGAGAATGGGCTACCGTGCTTGAATATAACACGTCTACATACCAATGGGATTGGAAATGGTCTCAGTACGGACAGGGAGGGCATTTTGGATATGGCATTGATCTTCCGCTGGCAAACAGCCCTAGAATCATCACCGGAGATTATGATTATGACGGCCAGGATGAAATTTTCCATGCAAGAAATAAATGGCTGGCAACCATTGACTACAATAATGGTTCATTTTACAAAAATTGGGATAATTACGACACATGGGATGCCACAAACGGGTATTTTGTTAAAGAAAATTTTTTTCAAGTAGCAATACATGAAAATCCAAACCACAACACAAAATATTATACCGTAGGCATTGAACCTGGCAGAAAATCTGTATTAATGCTACGTATCAATCACACTTATCAATATGGAACACCAAAAGGATTTTATCAATCGTATATTTTCTCCAGTCGTTTGGGTTCGAAAAAAAGCGCAATCAGGGGAATAAATAATCAAGTCGGAAAAGATGTTAACATCTCTATTTACCCTAATCCTACTGACAACATTATAATTGTAAAGAGATCTTTAGAAAATATGGAGAATGATGGTCTTCACCATATTTCTCAATTTGAACTTATTGATATTTCCGGGAAGATTATAATGCAGGGTCATTTTATAAATGAAGAAGAAAGCATTGAAATAGCTTCACTGCCATCTGGAATTTACTTTTTACGCCTCAACCACAGCACCTTGGGGTGGAAAACTTTTAGAATTAATAAGCTTTAATTTGAACATTTCAGCATTCTGGGTTAAATTTGCTTGGAATGCTAATTAATTTCTATTTTTTTGCTAAGGACAAACACCACAATAGCGATGAAAAAACATGTTTTTATACTACCTGCCATTGTTCTGTTTGTTGTTTTTGCCTGCAAGAAAGACGATAATTGTCTGCCTCCACAAATATGCCAGCTCGCACGCGAAGAAATTTCCATAAATCAGGTAAAAAAAATATATTACAAATACTTTACTTCCAACCAGGTCATTGATCATTATGTGAATTTATACCATTATGAAAATGGATTGCTCATGCAGATAGACACCTATGAATTGCCCGATTCAACCTTAAACTCTTCGTATCAATACGAATATATTTATGGCAAACCACATAAGTTATCCATTGTAAACTCGCAAGGAATTACAGATATTACTATTACCTTTGAAGAAATTGACGGATATTTAATGGAAAGAGTATCTCAGTCAATATATTCGGGTAATGTAACTACATTAATTTTATACAGAAATACTTGTCAATATCTTTTTCATAAAACTAAAAGAACAGACCCTCCTTCAGAAAAAAAGACTTATTATGAGGTAGTAGATGGCAACATCGTATCGCAAAGAGATTCTTATATTGATGAAAATGGAAATGAAGTACTGTCTGACGAATTTTGGGAATACACCTACTTTACCGACCGCAAAAACCAAATAGAACAAAATGCTGCATATTCAACATTTGACTTCAACCGAAACCTTATGAAATCTGAAAAATTGTGTATGATCAGCGGTGTTAATAAAAGCTGTTCCGGAAGCGAATACGTATATGAATTTGATGAATCGGGCAGGGTTTCAAAAAAATCAATTACAGGTGTCGGTGCGGTTGCGGAATATTTGTATTTTTATGAGTAGAAACACGAGAATATGAAGCATATTTATTTCACAGGATTGTTCATATCGCTAACTGTTTTGGGGATTGAAGTTTTTATTTGAAGTGTCTTGTAAACAATCTCACCCCTACCTCTCTCCCTCATAATCCTCAGCGCCACAATCATCTATTTCGATGTTTTCAAACTCGAACAGCTTGCCAGGAGCTTCATCGGTTAGGGTGTCAATGGATAGCTCTACGCCGGTGGTGGATACATTTGGTCAATTCATATGGCGCGATATCATTCAACATGGGGCACCATCCAATCGGAACTTTTTTGTATCTGATAGACCCGCAACTTTTGATTTAGCAGCTGATAGCACAATCGGCTTAGCCTACTTCCAGCATTTAGCTTGCGGCGATTCTGCTACTTCAAATAGCTGTGGAAGGTCAGTGCCCTCTAATGCTATCATTGGCCGATATCGATTTTTATCTTATGATTTGGACGGGAATATATTATTAGACAAAGCCTTGTCATCTAGCAGAACCGTCGTAATGAGAAACACAATATTCACAACTGATAATATAAAATATGTTTCTAACGGTGGAGGGTATATTTTTTCTGGCAACTATGCCAACGGAACATCTATGAATACTGGTTTTATATTAAGAATTAGCGATAGCGGGGATAGTATTTGGTGGAGAGAACCTCGTCCGAGACTATCCAATCCCTTTGAGGACTTTTTAAAAATACACTTAACCAAACAGACTTCCGATGGGGGGTTTGTCGGTGTTGGTGCAAATTTATTTTTACTTTCATTAGCAAGTCAACAAGGAAATATGCAACGCGGCTTCGTCTTCAAGCTCGACAGCAACGGCTGTTACGAGCCGGGCATTTGTCCAAACTCCATGCTGG
>REDE01000089.1 GCA_007693635.1 Flavobacteriales bacterium
CTTGAAAAGCTATAAAGTCGCCCATTCGTGCCATGTCGATTCCGTAGCAATCGGGATAGCGGATTTGCGGAGCTGAAGAAACCACCACAATCTGCTTTGGATTTAGGCGGTCGAGAATGCGCAAAATACTCTGCTTTAAGGTAGTGCCACGAACAATGGAGTCGTCCATCACCACCAATTGATCTCCAGGATTGAGAATACTTTGGGTGATGTCATACACATGGCTTACCAAACTATCCCTACCGGAATCTTCGGCAATGAAGGTGCGCAATTTAGCGTCCTTCCATGCCACCTTGTCCCATCGTGCTCTCTGAGAAAGTATGCGCTTAATGCTTTGCGTATCTGGCGATGAAAGCTTGGCTATCTGCTCGGCCTTTCGCTCGTCTAAACAATCTTCCACTCCCTTCATCATTCCCAAATAACTGATTTCTGCCGTATTAGGAATAAAGGAAAACACTGTCTTATCCAAATCAAAATCAATAGCTTGCATTACCCTAGGGACCACAAGGCGACCTAATTTGATACGCTCTTGGTATATATCACGATCATTTCCGCGAGAAAAGTAAATCCGTTCAAAAGAACAGCTCTTTTTTTCTAGAGGCTCCTTAATTTTAACCTCTTCAACCTCGCCGTTTTTACGCATAATGAGCGCATGGCCTGGAGTAATTTCCTTCACCGACTCAAATGGAACCTCAAAAGCAGTTTGAATTACCGGACGCTCACTACATACCACCACTATATCGTCATCTATGTAGTAAAATGCGGGGCGAATACCGGAGGGGTCTCGAAACACAAAACTATCGCCCGTACCAATCATTCCGGCTATGGCATAGCCACCATCCCAACGTTTGGAGGCGTTTTTCAAAATTTTA
Organism: Flavobacteriales bacterium; assembly: GCA_007693635.1. Taxonomy (GTDB): domain Bacteria; phylum Bacteroidota; class Bacteroidia; order Flavobacteriales; family Schleiferiaceae; genus CSBr16-58. Next base: position 873 of record REDE01000089.1, read on the forward strand.
TGTACGGGAAGGTTCTCGGCGATTTTTGGCGAAATCTCCTGCTTAGACAATTCCAGTTTACGAAATTTCTTGTAGAGCTTTTCGTTGGCTTCATCCAAAAAATGCCCGATGTTCTCCATAATGGTTACTGTATCGGCAAACTCCTTAGGATGCTGCCCCAATTCCACCAACTGTCCAAAAAGATCTTGCACATTGGTCATATTAAAATTCCCGGCAAGAATGAGGTTTCTACTCATCCAGTTGTTTTGCCGCAAAAAGGGGTGACAGTTTTCAATGGAATTGCCCCCAAAGGTACCATAACGCAAATGCCCCAAATACACTTCACCCAAGTAGGGAAGATTTTCCTTTAGCCAATGTACCTCATCAGGGTGATTGGGATATTCCTTGAGAATACCTTCGATGCGTTTGGTGATGTGGGTGAAAATGTCTTGAATGGGCTTTTGATCGATAGAACGATAGCGTGAAATATACCGCTGTCCCGGCTGCATATCAAATTTCACCGAAGCAAATCCGGCACCGTCCTGCCCGCGATTGTGCTGCTTTTCCATCAACAAATACATCTTGTTGATTCCGTAAAAATAACTACCGTGCTTTTCCCGATAATGTTCTAGGGGCTTTCTGAGGCGCAGCATAGCAATGCCGCATTCGTGCTTAATTGGATCGCTCATTCAGGTAATTTGAACTTTTTGAGGGGCACAAAGGTAAGCCATTTTTACGGGGAAAAAGCAAATATATATTTAGGAAATCACCGTGCTCCACTACCCATCTAAATGCATATTTTTGCGAAAAAAATAACGAATGCTGCCCCTCCCATCGCCGGAAGACTTCAACTACGATTTGCCGGAAAACAAAATAGCCTTTGAACCCCTTAAAGAACGAGATGCTTCTAAACTGTTGATGTACCGCGACGGTAAAATTTCCGACCATGTATTCACCGACGTTCCGGATCTTCTTCCGGAGGATTCCACCATTTTTTTTAACGAAACCCGTGTGGTTATGGCGAGGATTCATGCGCATATTCCTGTAAAAAATCGCATTATCGAAATTTTCTGTTTGGAAGCACCCCACGGACAAAGCGTGGAGCAGATCATGCAGCAGAAAGATAATGTTGTTTTTCGTTGCTTGGTAGGTGGTGCGCGACATTGGAAGTCGGAAACGTTAGAAATCCAGTACCAAACCTCTTTCACGCTTCGCTTAGAAATGCTGGAAAGGGAAGAAGGAACATTCCTCATTGGGTTTTCTTGGGATGCCGATTTGAGCTTTGCTGAAATTCTCGACGCACTAGGAAAAGTCCCCCTCCCCCCTTACATCCGCAGAGACGCTAACGAAAGTGATTTCGATCGCTATCAAAGTATTTTTGCGCAAACCAAAGGCTCCGTTGCTGCCCCCACAGCAAGCCTTCATTTTACCGAAAATATCATGCAGCGCATCCATGATCGAGGTATTCAAAGTCAAGCACTAACCCTACATGTAGGAGGCGGTACGTTTTTACCCGTAAAAGAAAATGACCTAAGCAAACACCGCATGCACAGTGAGGAAATGGTCATTAGCTCCGAGGTTATTCGCACACTACAAAACAGAATGAACAACCGCATTGCCGTAGGAACCACAAGTATTCGGTTTTTAGAATCGCTCTACTGGCTAGGCGTGAAAGCCATTCATCAACCTGAGAGTTTCAACTGGAATCTCGAACAATGGGACGCCTATGAACTGCCCCAAAACACCCCAGAAAATATGGTGTGGTTGAAATTAGAAGAACTCCTCTCTCATGGCCATATCTATGCTAAAACATCTCTTATGATTATCCCCGGCTACACCTACCGAGTGGTGCACGCAATGTTTACCAATTTCCACCAACCAAAATCTACACTGCTCATGCTCGTTTCGGGATGTATTGGCGAGGATTGGCGTAGCGTTTACCACCATGCCCTGAAAAATAATTACCGATTTCTGAGTTATGGAGACAGTAACCTATACTTTTTTAACAAAGCACAACAGGCATAATAACATGTTTATTAATACCCTATCAGGAATTTGCACGAATATTTTTTCATCCATTCTTTCATCCAAAAAAAAATTCGCGCATTTATCAAAAATCACGCCAATAAAAAGTTTTTGTTGTATCTTCGTCAGGCAAGAGTTTAAAACCATCTGCCATGATTAAGCAAAGTTTAGCCCTAAAGTTATCGCAAAAGCTGTCGCCCCAACAGATTCAGTTGATGAAGTTGATTCAGCTACCACTGCAAGATTTGGAACAACGCATCAAAGAAGAATTAGAAACGAATCCGGCCTTGGAAGAAGGTGAAGACAATAGCGATATTGAAGAGCTTTACGCCAACGACTCCGAATACGAGGATCGCGATGAAGAATATAGTAGAGATAATGAAGATATCGATATTGACCAATATTTATCCGACGATGAAATTCCGGAATACCGTTTAAAAGCCAATAATTATAGTGCCGACGACGAGAGTTATGAGGCGCCGGTGGTAACTACTCAGTCTTTTTACGACCTACTCAATGAGCAGATCGGCTGGCGGAAACTATCCGACGAAGATATAAAATTGGCGCGTTACCTCATAGGAAACCTCGACGATGATGGATACTTACGCCGCGAGCTTAGTGCTATTGCCGACGATTTGGCGTTTAGCATAGGAATTTATACCAATGCCGAGCACTTGGAAAAAATACTTTTTGAAGTCCAAACCCTTGACCCTGCGGGAGTGGGCGCGCGTGACTTGCAAGAATGCCTCCGTCTCCAGCTCGAAAGAAAAAAACCAAGCATTGAAAATAAACGCGCACTGTGCATCGTCACCGATCATTATCTAGAATTTACCCGCAAACACTACGAAAAAATCATTAGCAAACTGAGCATTTCAGAAGAAGAGCTGCGAGACAGTTTGGAAATAATAAGCAAACTCAACCCTCGTCCGGGAAATGCCGTTGAAACCGGGCGCACCATTTCCCAGGCTATTACTCCCGATTTTATCATTTCAATAAATGATGGCGAATTAGAGTTGACCCTGAACTCTCGCAACGCCCCGGAGTTAAATGTAAGTTCTGAGTACCGCAACATGCTAGAAGCCTACAAGGCACAGGGCAGCAAAAAAGATAAAAAAGTGACCGAAGCTGCGCAATTTGTCAAGCAAAAACTCGATGCCGCCAAGTGGTTTATCGACGCTATTGCCCAGCGTCAGCATACGCTATACATCACCATGAATACCATTATGAACTACCAAGAAGAGTATTTTCTTACCGGTGATGAAAAGAAGTTACGCCCCATGATTCTCAAGGATATTGCCGAAGAAATAAACATGGACATCTCAACCGTATCGCGGGTGGCCAACAGCAAATACGTGCTTACTCCCTACGGAACCATGCTGATAAAATCGTTCTTTAGTGAATCGATGACCAACGAAGAAGGCGAAGAGGTTTCTACACGGGAAATCAAGAAAATTCTCGAAGAAAGCATCGGCGAGGAAAATAAACGTAAACCTCTCACAGATGAAAAGCTTGCCAAACTTCTCAAGGAAAAAGGCTATCCCATCGCGCGTAGAACCGTGGCCAAATACCGAGAGCAGCTGGATATTCCGGTAGCCAGATTGAGAAAAGAAATTTAGGATGAAGAGCTTAGCGCAAATTATTTCCTACCTTATTCAC
>REDE01000022.1 GCA_007693635.1 Flavobacteriales bacterium
CAAAACATTACACACATGCAATCCACCACACCTTTTTCTGGTGCCGTTCGTCTGGGAATTCTCGGCGGCGGACAACTTGGGAAAATGATCATTGATGAGGTTATGCGCTACGATATTTTCGTCGGAACGCTCGACCCTTCTACCCAAGCTTCAACTGCTCCCTACGCCCATATCTGTCGTCATGGCGATTTCCGTAAGCGCGAGGATGTCTTGGAATTCGGGGCGGATTTTGATGTCTTGACCATTGAAATTGAGGATGTAAACACCGATGCCTTGCGTGAATTGGAAGCCCAGGGCAAGCGCGTTTACCCCCAACCCGACGTGATTGATATTTTTCGGGATAAGTCCGTGCAGAAGGAATTTTACCGCAAACACGCCATTCCGACCTCCGATTTTGTGATTTTGGAAAATAAACCAACCGACTGGGACGATTTTCCCGTCGTGTGGAAAGCCGCTACCGGAGGGTACGACGGTAAGGGCGTGAAGCTGCTACGTGGGAAGAGCGATTTGGTGGATTTGCCCGACGGACGCTGTGTGATGGAGGAATTGGTGCCAATAGCCAAGGAGATTGGCGTGATTGTTAGCCGTAATGTTTCCGGGGAAATAGCCGTTTTCCCCCCCGTGGAAATGGAGTTTCATCCCGAAGCAAATCTGGTGGAATTGGTCTTTGCTCCGGCGAATATATCTGCAGAACAAAGCGCAGAAGCCGAAAGACTCGCTCGAATTTTAGCCGAAAAAACCCGAATTGTGGGTACACTTGCCGTGGAGCTTTTTCTCGATAATGACGGAAACTTCATTGTCAATGAGTCGGCGCCGCGGGTGCACAACAGCGGCCACTTGAGTATTGAAGCTTGCTACACCTCGCAATTTGAGCAACACGTACGCGCCATACTCGATCTGCCACTTGGTGATACTTCATTGATCATGCCCGCCGCGATGGGAAATGTCGTGGGTGAACCAGAATATAGCGGTAAAGTCGTCTACCTTGGAGCTGAGGAACTATTGCGTCAGCGGGGCGTTTATTTGCATTTATACGGAAAAACAGAAACCCGTCCGTACCGAAAAATGGGGCACATCACCTGTCTGCACAAAAGCACTACACAGGCGCGTGAAATCGTACGTTCACTGAGACAAACTTTTAAAATTATAGCACAATGATCGGAATCATCATGGGGTCACAGAGCGATCTTTCCGTTATGGAAGAAGCCGCCAAAGTATTGGAAGAGTTGGGAATAGACTACGAGTTGGACATCGTATCGGCACACCGCACGCCGGAGAAGATGTTCGACTACGCCCGCAATGCCCACGGACGAGGAATTCGTGCCATCATTGCCGGTGCCGGTGGGGCAGCACATCTCCCGGGAATGGTCGCCTCTATCACCCCGCTTCCGGTAATTGGCGTTCCGGTGAAATCCAGCAACTCCATCGACGGTTGGGATTCGGTACTCTCGATTTTGCAAATGCCTTCCGGCGTTCCGGTGGCTACGGTAGCGCTCAACGGCGCAAAAAATGCGGGAATTCTCGCGGCACAAATTATGGCCTCTTCCGATGCAGAACTTCTGGAGCGAATCATTCGTTACAAGGAAGACTTAAAGACCAAGGTACAGCAAATGTCCGACGCCGTTAAGCGCAACTAATAACCAAAATATGTCGGTAGGAATTCGCCAACTTTTTCTTGCACATCAGGCGCAAACCACGAATTTTCCTTTGGGATTGGAGGTGGTGCGTGCCGAAGGTATGTATTTGTACACGCCGGATGGACAAAAGATTTTGGATTTAATTGCCGGCATCAGTGTCTGCAATCTGGGTCATCGACATCCCAAGGTTGTGGAAGCCATAAAAAATCAGGTCGATAAATACATGCACTTGATGGTGTACGGTGAGTATATACAGTCGCCACAAGTGCTTTTGGCCAAAGCCCTCCACGAGGTGTTGCACCCGAGTTTAGACAATGTATATTTTGTCAATTCGGGTTCCGAGGCCATCGAAGGGGCGCTCAAACTTGCCAAGCGTTATACCGGCAAATCGGAAATTGTAGCCTGCAACAACAGTTATCACGGGAGCAGTCACGGCGCCCTATCCATCATCGGTGACGAAATGTTCCGTCGCAACTACCGACCACTACTTCCGGGGATTACCCATATCAATTTTAACGATCAAGCAGCCTTGGAGGCCATTGGTCCGCGCACCGCTGCGGTGGTTTTGGAAGTGGTACAATCCGAGAGTGGATACGTCCCCGCCAATCACGATTTCTTACGTGCAGCCCGAGTGCGTTGCACGCAAATGGGCGCACTGCTTATTCTCGATGAGGTTCAAACCGGTTTTGGTCGTACGGGCAGTGTATTTGCCTTTCATCAGGTAGAAGACTTCGTTCCCGATATCATCGTTTTGGCCAAAGGTATGGGCGGAGGACTGCCCATTGGGGCCTTCATAGCTCCAATGCATATTATGGAGGCTTTGCGCGAAAATCCCATCCTCGGACACATAACTACTTTCGGCGGGAATCCTGTAAGCTGTGCGGCCTCTAAGGCGGTTTTGGACACCCTCATGGATTCCAAATACATTTGTGAAGTTCCACAGAAAGAAGCCCGATTTCGCGCGGGTTTAATCCATCCATCCATTTTGGAAGTTCGCGGACAAGGTCTGATGCTCTCCATGCGCCTTAAAGATTTCGCCACGGTGCAGAAGGTCATGCACGCCTGTTTGGCCAAAGGATTGGTCACCGATTGGTTCCTCTTCGATCAAAATTCTCTGCGTATAGCGCCGCCATTGATCATCAGTATGGAGGAAATCGACTGGGTATGCGCCAGCATTTGCGAGGTGCTGGATGCACTCTAAGTCGATTACTTACAGCGCTTAATTCCCGCTTTGGCCTTTTGGTGTTGTCCTTCGTTGAAGGGGTAGTTTTTAAATTTCAAGACTTCTTGGTAGGCGTTTTTCGCTTGCGGACACTGGTTGATTTCTTCTAGGATTCTGCCCATTTGTAACAAGGAGTTTGCTCGTTCGAAAGACTCGGTATTTCCGAAATGTTTTACCGCTTGCTTGTAGCGGTTAATGGCTGCTTCGTTGCGATTAAGTTGTTGCAAACAGCGGCCCATGCGGTAATAATACGAGCCCATTTCTTGGTCGTTCTGACAGACTTCGGCGGCTTTTTTACTGGTTAGGTGATTTAGACATTCGGATATTTTACCCCGGTCGAAGAGTAGGCGGGCACGTAGGAGGTGTTCATTGAGCTCGTCTTGAGCCTCGTGCAAGGCCAGTTGGTCGGGGGCAGTGACACTCGCGCCTTGAGACACAATGTACTCGCGGTGTTTTTTTGCCTTAGCTACATCGCCTTTCAGAAAATAATGCCACCATAAGTAGCGGTGTGTCGATTTGATGTAGCTCGTTCCTTCGTTGGTTCTCAAATAGGTGTGAAGCGCCTCTGCACCTTCTTTTAGTTCAAGGGTTACCCCAATTCTTCCCTGTAGGTAGAATAAATAGGGGAAGGGAATGCCTTCAGTTTTGGTTTCGCTCAGGAGTTTAAATGCCTGTGCCGATTCGTTGCGATCGAAGAGAATTTTAGCTTCAATAGCGGCCATAACGGGCGATTTACGGGCGTCGATACCAAAGTCTTGCAAATCTGCCCGTTCATCATTTTGTAGTTGCACCTTCACCGATACCAGCGCCAGTGCCAGAATGTTTTCTGAGTGTTTCCAACCGCTGGTTTTACTCATGCGGTAAGCTTTTTCCACCAACTCCATTCCCAATTCCAAATCTCCACTGAAGCCTACCAGTCCGAGGTAGGTTTGTATTTGGTCGGGTAGACTCCCAATACCGCATTCCATAACGCCCCACATTCCAATTACTGGCGGTGCGGTAGGGTAGGTGGCGTAGTTTGATTTGGCCTTGCGGTATCCGCTGTATAGGTCCATTCCCGCGCGAATGTTTTGGTTGAATTTTGCTTTGAGCATAGCACGCAGCAAGTATCCTTCCGCCGCGGCATAATCGGCAATGTAACCCTTGGACTTCTTAACCTGCGAAAGGGCATCGTTGAATTCCGATAGTTTTTCGTTGTAAACCGATTCGTTGTCGCGTACGAAAACTTCCAAAAAGATGGTCATCATTTTTAGATGCGCCTGTTCAACGGCAGAGAGTCCGGTTTGGGGAATTGCTTGCAGATTCAGTGTCCACAGATGGGCGTGGGCATCACGGTAAGTTTTGGAACCGCTGGTATTGTTTTGCGCGGGGACTACCAGCCAATTTCCCAAAAGCAAAAAACACAAAAAAAGGGATGACCGAACGATCATCCCTTGGTTTTGAATATGTGCGTATGATGCAATCACTTTCATCTAATTTTTGGTCTGTGCGTGGACAAAAACAAGGCCAAAACAAGGCCGAAGTTTTTCCAGCACCGACTAGGCGATTTCAGCAATTAGGGCATTGATTTTTTCTTCTTCTTCTTTCGCCAATTCAGCGTCTACCAAGAAGCGTCCCGAGTGCTCGTCG
>REDE01000032.1 GCA_007693635.1 Flavobacteriales bacterium
ATTTTTAAAGGTTTGAGTTTTTATGCCTTGGTGGTTATTCTCGGATTACTTTTTTTAGGATTTGGAATTTACCCGCTTCTCATCAAGATTTTCGCAAAGGGCACAGGCTTTTTTGATTTTTTAAAGAAAATAAGTCCAGCCCAACTACTTGCCTTTTCCACCTCAAGCAGCGCTGCTACATTACCCGTTACTCTGGATTGCGTTGAAAATAGAGTAGGTGTTGACTCGAAAATTGCGGGCTTTGTATTGCCTATAGGTGCTACTGTAAATATGGATGGGACTTCCTTATACCAAGCTGTTGCGGTGATTTTTCTCGCGCAAATGCATATGGTTGATTTGAGTTTAGGACAGCAACTTACAATTGTCGTTACCGCAACTTTAGCAAGCATTGGCTCGGCGGCAGTGCCTAGTGCGGGAATTATTATGCTGATCATCGTTATGGAATCCGTTCAGCTAAATCCAGCTTGGATAGGAATTATTTTGCCTATTGATCGCATTCTCGATATGTGTCGTACAGTGGTTAATGTTACCGGAGACGCTACCGTTAGTACAATGATTGCGCAATCTGAGAATATGTTGCATCCTCCAAAGGTGAACGAGTAAAACTGTTCATTGAAATGACTGAATTTTCTAGTGATTGGCTTGGGAAAACTAGAAAAATTATTGTATTGCTATCTTGTGCGTTTTTTCTCATATCTTCTTCGGGTGCTTTCTTTTCTAATGTGTGAGAAAGTATCCCTAGAATCATAACTTTTTGCATGCACATAAATTTATGAGCCTAACGCTTAATTGTGCAGTACTTTTATCGATGAGCGATTTGCTTGATGAGATTTAGGGGTATAGATGGATATGATTTTGACTTTTAACATTTTTTTAGTAAACAACAAATAAAGGTTAAACTTTGTTAAAGCGCATGATTGTTAGTGTTTTTAGTTTAGATTTGTAATACGTTTAATTTAATACTTTTTTATCATGAACAATTTTACGCTCAACACAAATCTTGAAAACGAAAAAATCCTTCAAGTTTTAAAGAATCCCCCCCCCAATTTCCTACCAGTTGCTTGCAATACTAAAGGGGATTTTTAGAGTTTCTTTTTGTAAAACTAAGGCTCAAATGCATTCCTGCTTTTTGCTTTTTTTTACAATTTTCACATTTTCATCGGCTGAAGCTTGTTTTAATCAAATCATAAATAATGAAAGTTATGATGTTAGTCCGTATTGTGGAGGAGACATGTCTTTTGCAGCCGAATTTAAACCTACGTTTGATTTTCATCACGTAGAAGCCCAATTGCAATATTTAATTGGTTCGACTTGGGTGACCTATACCAGTGACATTACTAATGTCGCACTCACATCGCTAAACGATGATCTATATACCGGAAAAATTTACGACTTGAATGGAAGGCTTCTTGCTCAAAAAGTAATTTCCCAGAATGAAGCGTTAATCAGCACTTCTCGTTTTGCACCTGCTACTTATTTGGTCGTTTTGGAAGATAAAAACGGAAGCGTATTGTATAGGAATAAATTTTTTAAAAGTAATTAAAAGCCAATGCCCCGGCTATTTAAAATATCAATTAGTACAGCTGCTTTCTGCAAAAAGGCAGCTGTGCTATTTGTATTTCTTTCGTTTGTTCTCCCCGCTCAAAATTTAGTTAGAAACCCTGGTTTTGAGGATTTTAATGATACGACTTATATTTCTGTAGATAGCTCAATGTCTTTTTTTCCTGGAGTCCTTTATTGGAGTACGCCAACGTTTCCTAAACTAGCAGGAGGAGGTTTAAGGTCGCATTTAATCGAAAGCATTATTAATCCTGTTCGTCCTCTCCATTTAGTGCGTCCAAATACGGGGAATGTTAGTATGGCAATAGGAAATGGTGGGGCACATAATATTGGATCATCGACCAAAACTTTTGTGCAAACGCAGTTGGAAGATTCACTTCAGAAAAATTGTTATTATAAAACATCGCTTTATTTTCTGCCTATTGGAGTCTATTTTCTATTAGGTTTAAATGAGATTCAATATTACTGCAATAGACTTGGTGCTTATGTGTCAAAAGATAGAATTCGGGACACAACCGGGATCAATGAAAGCTTGGGTTTTGTTATGCGAGAATTCGCAAGAAGTCATTTTGTAAGTCAAAATATTACCCCTCAATTTGAAATTCCCGATACAGTTTTTTTTGAGGATACGCTAAATTATTCGTACCACGAACAAATTTTTAAAGCGGAAGGAGGAGAAAGATATTTAACCATCGGAAACTTTTATCCTATGAGCAATACTTCGTTTAAAAGCATTCGCACGGGACTTACTATACACGGGGTTGATAGCACTCACAATAACTTAGCAATTTATTCAACAACAATGATCGATGATGTATCCATCATTGCCGTTCCTCCGCCTGATTCCGTTTTAAAAATAAGCAACGACACTATTATTTGCCCCGGGGAGTTTGTTAGACTTTCGGCTACCTACCCTGATGCTACGCAATGGCTATGGAACACAGGTGAAACCACCTCATCAATTAGCGTAAATCAGCCCGGGAGTTATCGTGTAGATGCTACTTGTCCGTGTGGCTTTACTATCTCAAAAACCATTGAAGTAACTGCAAGGGATACATTTACTTCCGTTGAGGTTTTGGATACAAGCATTTGTCGTGGAGATAATTTTTCTATAGCCATACCAGTAGGCGCCCAAGCGTTTCTCAATGGGAATTTGGTAAATCAAATTTCTATTTCTGAAGCGGGGGAGTACAGCTTAGTTTTTTTAGACGATTGCAAAACAGACACTATTGTTTTTACGGTTCAGTTGGAGGAGTGTGAGCCATTGTTGTACGTCCCCAACGCATTTACACCCAATGGCGATGGGCGGAATGATGTTTTTCGTATTCAAACAACAAACATCGATCACTGCTCAATGTATATTTATTCCCGATGGGGAGATCTTATTCACGAAGTTCATGGCACGGATATTTATTGGGATGGTACAATTAATGGCAGTCCAGCTCCAATAGGTAGTTACGTTTATGTTCTCGAATATCTTCCGAAGAACCATATAGCCCCAATGGTGAAAAGGGGAAATATACATTTGTATCGATGAATCGAAAAAAAAATCCTATTAATGCGCATTGAGTCCCCCACGCATCCAATTGTCTAGGGCCCTTCCTCGGTGACTCATGCTACTTTTCTCACTAGGCAGCATTTGTGCAAAACTTCGTTGATGACCATTGGGAATAAATATTGGATCGTATCCGAATCCGTAGCTGCCCACCATTCTTTGCTGGGCAATATTTCCTTCAATTACACCCTCAAATATTTTGGTGCCGTCTGCTGTAGCCCATGCTAAGACTGTGCGAAATCGAGCTTTTCGGTTCTTCACGTCTTTCAATTCGAGCAAGAGCTTATCCATATTGGCGTTGTTGTCCTTTGCTTCGCCGGCGTAACGAGCTGAATACACTCCGGGAGCTCCATTTAGGTGTTCAACCTCCAGCCCCGTATCGTCGGCCAATGAAGGCAATCCAGTTTTTTTGAATAGAAACTCAGCTTTTTGTATTGCATTTATTTCCAAGGTATCACCGGTCTCAGGAATATCTTCAACAATACCGCATTCTCGCGCGGTCACCACTTGAATATTGGCTGGAATTAGGGCTTGAATTTCCGAGATTTTTCCCGGATTTTGAGTAGCTAGTACGATTTTCATTCTTCAGCAATATGAAACAAGGCATCGCCTCGATGAACCAAAGGCATGTTGTTATGCCCTACGATGTATCCGTCTTTGGGAGAAAGCACGTGTTGACTGAAATGATTGTATGGATTGTCGATAACGCCAATCACCTGTCCGGTGCGAACTTTTTTGCCCGAAACTTTTTTCGGAACAAATAATCCTGAAGCTTCGGCGCGCACCCAACTGCTATTTTTCAGTAAAATACTTGGTTTTTTCTTGGGTTCTTTATCCTCTATCATGTTTTCATGAAGCAGTACACGCCGAACGCCTTTGAGCGCTTCTTTGATGGCAAATGGATCAAATCGCAAACTCTCACCGCCTTCATATACGACGATTGGTTTGCCTAGTTGATCAGCCGTAGCACGCAGCGATCCACTAATAAGTGGGGAGTGCATTGTGTAAGGAGCATTAAAGATCTCGGCAATCTTTGCCGCTTTTTCATCTTTAGCCGCGTAGCGAATTTGTGGGTAGTTGGTTCTACTTGCCCCTCCGGTGTGAAAATCGATACCGTAATCAATATGTGGAAGGATTTTATGGGTCACCAAATTAGCGACTATCGATGCCAAACTGCCATCTTGATTTCCAGGAAAACTACGATTAACATCCTTTCCGTCGGGTACATCCCTTGAAAACTGATTGAAGCCGTAAACATTAATTATGGGGAGGGCAATGATTGTTCCCTTTAATAAATTGGTGGTCCAGTTGCTTTGAATAACGCGACGAACAATTTCAACACCGTTGACTTCATCG
>REDE01000154.1 GCA_007693635.1 Flavobacteriales bacterium
ACGCGTCAAGCTATGTTACCGGCGACAATATGCTGGTTGAAGGAGGTTGGACGGTATGGTGAATCAAGATAACAAGCCATTTCACTATCAAACAGTGATTGGGAATGGCGCTACTGGGCTTGGCTCAAAATTGCGAGAGCTAATTACCTACAAAGACCTTATTGTGCTCTTTGTGCGCAGAGATTTTGTATCGCAATTCAAACAAACGATACTTGGTCCATTGTGGTTCTTGATTCAACCCGTACTCACCACCATTATCTTTGTGGTCGTATTCGGCAATATTGCAGGGATCAGCACAGATGGTTACCCAAAGACTTTGTTTTATTTATCTGGGTTGGTCGTGTGGACATACTTCGCCGAGAGTATGACAAAGATTTCTGAGGTTTTCATTGCCAATCAGGGTATTTTCAGCAAGGTTTATTTCCCCCGCTTAGCGGTACCACTTTCAACGCTCATTTCAAACTTGATCAAATTCGCAGTTCAACTTCTTATTTTCCTAGCCTTTTGGATATACTTTTTAATTCGTGGCGAAGTTCAACTACCGGGATGGCAATTGGTTTTCATATTTCTACCGATTGTAACAGCCTCACTTTTTGCCCTTGGATTAGGTTTGATCATTAGTGCACTTACGACCAAGTATCGCGACCTAAAGTTTCTCGTTCAATTTGGCATTCAACTTTTAATGTATGCCACTCCAATTGTTTACCCGTTGTCGGCAGCAGGCAAGTATGAGACATTGTTACTTGCCAATCCAATGACAGGAGTTATCGAGTTCTTCAGAGCTCTGTTTCTAGCACCTGAAACGCTTAATTTTTCGTTATTGCTGTACAGCTCGTTAATTTCATTGATAATTCTCGTCGTAGGGCTTGTTATCTTCAAACGCGAGGAGCGTAACTTTATAGATTATGCATAGTGACCGCAGAGTTGTTCTAGAAGTGAAGGATGTTTCGAAGCTCTACCGGCTTGGGAATATTGGTACGGGAACATTGTCTCACGACCTAAATCGCTGGTGGCATAAAGTTCGGGGGAAAGCAGATCCTTATGCTAAGGTTGGAACAATTAACGACCGCACCGAAATTGGCGACAGCAGATATGTCTGGGCATTACAAGATATTAATTTCAAGGTTTACGAAGGAGACGTTCTTGGGGTAGTCGGTCGCAATGGAGCCGGCAAGTCGACCTTACTCAAAGTTCTTTCACGAATAACGTCTCCCACCACCGGCACACTCGGTTACAATGGCAGACTTGCTGCTCTTCTAGAAGTTGGAACAGGATTTCATCCTGAGTTAACCGGAAGAGAAAACATTTACCTTAATGGGGCCATAATGGGGATGTCTAGAAAAGCTGTATCTGCTCGACTCGACGAAATCGTAGACTTCTCAGGGTGCGCTAAATACATTGACACTCCAGTAAAACGTTACTCCTCGGGCATGATAGTTCGTCTTGGCTTTTCTGTAGCCGCTCACCTAGACACAGACATCCTTGTTGTTGACGAAGTACTTGCAGTTGGGGATGCTGATTTTCAAAGCAAGTGCATCGGCAAGATGAACGACGTTTCTAAATCAGGCAAAACGGTGCTTTTTGTGAGTCACAATTTGGCGATGATCAGGCAGTTGTGTAACCGGTGTATTTATCTTGAAAATGGTCGATTGCATTCAGAAGGAGACACAGATTTGATTTTAGGACACTACCTAACAAAGAATTCTGACACTGCTCGAACATTCGAGCATGGTCCGATTCGCAAAGTTGAGGTGATTCCTGAAACAGAGAGCATTCGCCTTAAGTGTCATTACAAAGTTGACCGCATCGTCCACATCCCCAACCTTGGCTTCGTTGTTAACAACCAGTTTGGATCTTCAGTTTTCGGGAATAACACTTTGAATTCAGGCATGAGTGCTAACCGAGAGTTTCCTGCAGAGGGAGTAATTGAAGTTGAAATTAAATCCCCTAAATTAGTTGTAGGAAAATATACCGTATCGATTTGGTTTGGTGATGGGCAAGAAGATTTCTTTCACGAACCCGACTGTGTTGAGTTCGAGCTCATACAAAAATCAACTAGTCAGTTTGCCGGTTCGGCCAAAGTTGGCTCAGTTTTAACAGACTGTGAATTTAAAATCAGTGCTTTATGAAGATTTCCTCACCCCTAATCGAAGGTGCTGAAGCTTTCGTTGTAGATCGTATTCCGTCACAAGATGTGCAAGCATGGTATTCTCAGATCGGCATTGATGTAAAACCCTATTTCAAAAACACCGACACGGTGTACATTGCAGAGTGTGTGCAATCGGGATATCGATTTTATGCTCCTCGCGAACTGATGGGTCAAGGATCATTTTACAAGCAACTCTCTGATGCTCAAGGTGAAAAATACTATCCTAAAGCACGATGGGAACACCTCAAAGCACTCCAATACTTCAAATCGAACGACAAAGTCTTGGAAATTGGCCCAGGGCATTTGGCATTTGCTCAGTTGCTTAAAGAGTCTGGTGTAACTGATATTACAGGACTAGAAATTAATCCTACCTCATTCAATCTCGCTGAATCGCTGGGTGTGAATTTACTTGATCAAACGGTCGCTGAGCATGCTGAAGAGATTCAGCAACAGTACGATGTTGTCTGTTCATTTCAAGTTCTAGAGCACGTGTACGACGTGGGTGAATTCATCAAGGCTTGCACGATCTTATTAAAGCCGGGCGGCACATTGATTATTGCAGTACCGAACAACGACTCATTTATTCAAGGTGAAAATTTGGCTTTCAATGCTCCACCACACCATATGGGCTTATGGACTGAGCGGGTTTTGGTAGGGCTCACAAACTATTTTCCACTGACCTTTCGCACCTTGTGGCGTGAACCTTTGCGCACAACAGAAGTCAACCGCTGGATGCACTGGAAAGAACAAGGACTGGTCAGTTCTCGATTTATGCGCGTTGTACTCTACCGATTCGGCTTAAGGTATCTGGTCATTGGTGTTGTGAAACTTTTCCGTAAAAACATGAGAGGCCAGTCAATGTTAGCGATTTTCTGTAAAAAATGAGGCTAGTTTTATTCACTAAGGAGTATCCATACGGCACACGTGAAACATATGTGGAAGAAGAGTTAAGAGTGTTCTCCCGTGAATTCGATGAAGTCATAGTACTACCTTACTGGATTTTTTCAGAAAATGATCGGCGTACAACACCCGCAAATGTTCGAATTCTAGGCCCAAAGCTAAAGCGATTATCGGTCATGGCTAAATTGCGCAGAGAATGGGAGTGCACGCGCATGTTTGCTCATCAATTGCTATTTGGTAGAGACAAAATTCGACATCTCAAACGCTTGAAAACCTTTTACATTCAACTTAGAACACTTTACGCATGGTCTGAAACCTTAGCTAACTTCCTTGCTATCCTTTCAGAGAAAGACCAAAAAAACGTTGTACTCCATGACTACTGGATGCACAATGGCGTTATTATTGGAGGGATGCTTCGAAAACGCCTCAATCGAAAATTTCAATTGAGCTGTCAAGCCCATGCGCTTGACCTCTATCACTCAGACTTGATTAAAATTCAACCGATGGTTGATGACTTCTTGCCATTTGAAGAAGTCAAACTAGCCCTGTCTGATCGTATATTTTGTATTTCGCAACACGGACAACAATTTCTAAAGACGAAATATCCCAAGCGCGCACATAAAATCGATTTACTGCGTTTGGGGGCAATTGATGCAGGTGAACACTACGTAAACCGCAAATCTGAATCCACGCATGTGTTAGTGTCTTGCTCAAAACTGACAGAAAACAAACGTATTCATATCATCCCAGAGATACTGACGCATCTCAAGACTCCATTTCATTGGTACCATTTTGGTGACGGTGATATGCATATCACCAACTTGCTTATTGAAGCTGTACGAAAACATAAAATTGAACAATCTTTTACCTTGATGGGCTGGACTAGTAATGCTGCTATCCTGAAATTTTATCGTGAACACTCTGTATCCTTCTTTCTGAATGTGAGCCGCGTCGAGGGGATTCCTGTCGCAATGATGGAGGCGGCATCATTCAGCATACCTTTGCTCGGAACGGATACGGTCGGTGTTCCTGAGATCGTTTCGAACTCTTCAGGAATACTTGTCCCTGTCGATTTTAATCCGGTTGAATGTGGGAAAAAATTAAATTATGTGCTCGAAAACCGCAATGAACTCCAAAAACTGCAGCGAGGAGCTCGCAAAGTTTTTCTTGAACGGTACAATAGTGAAACCAACTATACACATCTGTCACGTATGCTGAAACTTCGCTTCACAAACAATACTTTTCATCATGAAACAGAACCGCTAACCAACAACCTCCCAAACCATGCGACTTCTTGACTTTCTCCAGAATTACGACCCAAGGGTCTTAACAAGACCCTACATCATCGCCGAAGCCGGTGTCAACCACGAAGGTTCAATGGATTTGGCCA
>REDE01000124.1 GCA_007693635.1 Flavobacteriales bacterium
GGAGATATTCTCAAGATCCCATCAGCTTGCTCGATGCGAAGTCCTACCCCAGTATTGTCGTTAGCACCAAGTGAAACTTCCCGGAGTCCGACAGCACGTTTATCTACCCGCTGCGGTTGAAAGACGTGATACGCGGTAATGGAGGAAATCCCAACCTCACCCTTTATTCGCACAATTCCACTAAACGCCCCCTCTAAAATAACGGTGTGAATATCCGAATTAAGTGCGGTGGTAAATTGGGTACTATCTAAAATCTCCACTTCCTGATCCGGGGTCACTGCGACACGGCGTAAATCCACTTGCGCTGATACGGAGAAAATCACCGACAAAAAGACAAAAGCAACTTGAAAAACACGGAGGAAATTTACTTGTATCATAGCCAAAAAGATTAATTGTTATGCTTGTATACCCAAAAACCAAGCCGAAGGAGCATGACTGAGAACGAAAATTGTTAAAACAGAAAAGTCGAACGAAAAGAAAGTATAATGAGCCTATTTACACGATTAATGCACACTGAAATCAAATTCACTTTGACTAACAAAACGCATAAAAAGACAAACAAAAAACCAAAAAAAAACGTAAGAAATAAAATCCTTTTGTCGAAAACCTTACAAATACCAAAATTAGATTACATTTGCCTGAAATTTAAAATTTTCTCGCATGTCTAAATACCAAGCTCAAATCGATCAGTTCATGAGCGAACTCAAGAAGCATCACGGCCATGAGCCCGAGTTTCTTCAGGCCGCAGAAGAAGTAATTGAAGTTGTTCTACCAATCGTAGAAGAAACACCTAAGTACAAGCAAGCCAATATTTTGGAACGCATTGTAGAGCCCGAAAGAGTTATCATCTTCCGTGTGCCTTGGGTTGATGATTCCGGTAAAATTCAAATTAATCGTGGTTATCGCGTACAGTTCAACTCTGCCATTGGACCCTACAAAGGAGGAATTCGTTTTCACCCATCGGTGAATCTTTCCATCTTAAAATTCTTAGGTTTCGAGCAAATTTTCAAAAATGCCCTAACCACACTTCCCATGGGAGGTGGTAAAGGAGGTGCCGACTTTGACCCTAAAGGGAAAAGTGATAGCGAAGTAATGCGTTTTTGCCAAAGCTTTATGACTGAACTCGCAAAGCACATTGGAGCAAACACTGATGTTCCTGCGGGTGACATTGGCGTTGGCGGACGTGAGATTGGCTACATGTTTGGTCAGTACAAAAGACTTCGTGACGAATTTACCGGTGTATTGACTGGTAAAGGGATCAACTGGGGCGGTTCTTTGATCCGTCCGGAGGCTACCGGCTATGGCGTTGTTTACTTCACCGTTGAAATGCTACGCGAAAAAGGCGAAACACTTAAAGGGAAGCGCATCGCTGTTTCTGGCTCTGGCAACGTTGCCCAATTTGCCATTGAAAAAGCTTTGGAATACGGCGCAACCGTTGTAAGTGCATCAGACTCTTCAGGATATATCTACGATGCAGAAGGATTCAATGCTGAAAAGTTAGAGTATCTAAAAGATTTGAAAAACGTTCGTCGTGGTAGAATCAGTGAGTATGCTGAAAAATTTGGCTGCGAATTCGTTGAAGGTAAAACTCCTTGGGGAATTGCCGTTGACGTGGCTATGCCGTGTGCTACTCAAAACGAGCTGAACGATCAGGATGCTGAAATGCTAATTAAGAATGGTGTAATCGCAGTTGCAGAAGGCGCAAACATGCCTTCGACTCCTGGTGCTGTACGCGCATTCATCAAAGCAAAAGTTCTTTTTGCTCCGGGAAAAGCCAGTAATGCCGGTGGTGTTGCCACGAGTGGTTTGGAAATGTCGCAAAACTCATTGCGCTTCAATTGGACACGCGAAGAGGTTGACGAACGCCTACAAACAATTATGAAAAACATCCACGCTGCTTGCGTTAAATACGGCAAGAAAGAAGATGGATTTGTTGACTATGTTCGTGGCGCAAACGTTGCCGGCTTCATCAAAGTAGCTGATGCAATGGTTGACCAAGGAGCCGTGTAAATATAGTGGCTGTCTATTAAGCTAGATAGCTTCTTAAGCTCAGTCACACACCGGCTTTTCCCTGGTGTTTGAATTAAAGTAAAAAGCCCGTAGACTTTTGTTTACGGGCTTTTTTATATAACACGACCTTAGAGATACTAACTATCGGCCGTTTCTTCATCGCCAAACTCTGTCTTCAATGGCTGAGCGTCATAACCTTGATCGCGAAGCCAACGCGAAAAGATGCTGCTGTATCCGTGCGTAACGAGAACCCGCTGCGCACCAGATTCGCGTATAGCCCTATTGAGTCCATTCCAATCCGCATGATCCGATAAAACAAACCCACGATCCGCCGAACGACGACGTCGAATTCCCCGAAGAGCCATCCACCCAGAAGCCATCCCCAAGGAATACGGCTGGAGTTTTTTCAACCATGAAGAGCCTTGAACCGAGGGCGGAGCCACAATTAACGCTCGTCGATAATCCGACTTTTTTTCAGAACCCTGCACCCGCATAGTTGCTGGAAACTCTACGATATCGTTCAACTCAAATAATTGATTGATTTCGTCTACGGCACCATGAGTGTAAATAGGGCCAATCTCAGGATTCACATTAGCTAATAATCGCTGGGCTTTACCCAATGAATATCCGGTAAGCACAGAGGCGATACCTTGCTCGGCATTCGAAGCCCACCACGCATTAATTTCATCAAAAACGGATTGCTGTAGTTGCCATTGATAGACGGGCAATCCAAACGTAGACTCCGTAATAAAACAGTCACACTTCACCGATTCGAAGGGCGTTGAAATGCCGTCGTATTCCAACTTATAATCGCCACTCACCACCCAAACTTCGCCCTTATACTCCACACGAATTTGCGCAGATCCGGGAATATGACCCGCAGGGTGAAAAGAAAAAGCAACGTTATTGATAACTATTTTTTCTGCATATTCGATACCTTGGACACGAATATCTCCCAAGCGGTGCTTCATAATAGGCAGTGAATGGTGGTGCGCCAGATAGTGCTTGTGGCCATACCGAGAATGATCGGCGTGAGCATGTGTAATTAAAGCACGCTCAACAGGACGCCAAGGATCGATATACACTCCTGCTATTCCACAAAATAATCCCCGTTCTGTCAACTCTAGTAATGGCATGAAAACTTAATTATTTTACCGCAAACATAGATAAGAACACGCTTATCCCTATTTTTGTGCGGTAATGATCAAAAGATGTCGCAAACACTGTTTTTTCTCAAAAAACTATTTCAATTAAGCCTCGCTAAAATTTGGCGTTCAACCACTGATTTACTGCCGATTATAGGCGTTGTTGTTTTCTTTCAATTTATTGTTCTTCGCCAACCCTTTCCCAATTTGGAGAGTCTGCTGATAGGGCTAGCTTTTGTGATTATTGGTTTAACTCTTTTTGTAGAAGGACTTGAACTAGGTTTATTTCCAGTAGGTGAAAACTTAGCCTACGCCTTATCGCAGAAAGGGAGTCTGTTTTGGCTCTTACTCTTTGCTTTTACCTTGGGTTTTTCCACAACCGTAGCGGAGCCTGCCCTCATTGCTGTAGCCAAAGAAGCCGCAAACGTAATGGCGAGTGAGGGGATAATTTCATCTGAACCAGCGGCTATGTCAACCTTTGCCATACACATACGAATTGCCGTGGCCGTTGCTGTTGGATTGGCTATATTAATCGGAGTGTTTCGAATATTAAAAGGCTGGCCGATTCATTACATCTTCATCGGAGGCTATATCTTGGTGATGCTAACGACCATTATTGCGCCAAAAGAAATTGTTGGACTAGCCTACGATGCCGGTGGCGTGACTACCTCAACCATTACGGTGCCATTAGTTACAGCATTAGGAGTTGGTTTAGCAAAAGTCATTAAAAACAGAAGTCCTCTTCTCGATGGTTTCGGTCTCATTGCTTTGGCTTCTTTATCGCCAATTATAGCCGTGATGATATATGCGATTTTTAGTTTGTAACCTATGAATGATGGCTCCATAAATAATCTTGAACTAATAAAAAGTACGATTCTGGATGTTTTACCCATCATCGTGCTAATTGTCGTATTTCAAGTCTTCGTTATCAAAAAAACCATACCGCATTTAAAAAAAGTAGTTATTGGTTTTGCAATGGTCGTATTAGGCTTAGCCTTTTTTCTAATTGGTTTAGAAATGGCTTTATTTCCACTAGGAAAAACCATGGCCAATCAACTTGCCGACCCTATATTCGTTTCACAGTACTTTAGTGGTAGATTTGAACCCTTGAATTACTACTGGATTTATATTTTTAGCGGTCTAATAGGATTTTCAACAACTATAGCAGAACCTTCATTACTAGCAGTGGCCATAAAAGTAGAAGAAGCTTCAAGTAAAACAATTGGCCAGTTAGGACTACGATTTGTAGTTGCTGCAGGTGTAGCTTTAGGTTTGGTCTTGGGCACCTACAGGATTGTTGTCGGCACCCCGTTATATCTTTACATACTGGTAGCCTACATTGTAGTTATCGTGCTAAGTATTTTTGCTCCCAAAAACCTCATACCTTTGGCTTACGATTCGGGAGGGGTTACCACCTCAACCGTTACAGTGCCAATTGTTGCAGCACTCGGAATGGGTTTAGGCTCAATAATTCCAGGCAGAAGCCCCGTAATCGACGGATTCGGGTTGATTGCCTTTGCTAGTGTTTTCCCAATTATCGCAGTATTGTTATATGCAATTTTCATTAGTTTCTTGAAAAAAAAATCAAAATCGTAACACCATGTACAAACTCATTGTTGCATTAGTAAAGCCCGAGGACACCGATGAAGTGGTTGAGGCGGCGAGAGAAGCCGGTGCTACCGGAGACGTTATTATCCCGGGCCGAGGAAGCGGGCATAAAGAGGCTAAGGCCTTTTTTGGCTTAACCATCGAAAATCAAGTCGAAATGCTTTTATTTGTGGTTAGCGAAGGTTGCTGCGAGCGAATCATTAACTCGATCAATGCGGTGTGTAATTTTGAAGAACCCGGAAAAGGCCTACTCTTCGCAATTGAATTGGAAAAAGTAATTGGACTGCAAAGCCAGTTAAAAACAAACTCTTCTGACTAATGTCTAAAGAACACGAAAAACTCTCCGCGCGAAAAAAGGCCTACCTCTACTTAGAGCCTTGGTCTACAAATTCGGGCGCCTCGCTTTTTGTCGATGGATTAGTTACCGCAGCTATTCTTATAAACATCGCCGCACTAATCGTTGAGACCATTCCGAATTTATCCAACTTCACTTATAAATCCCTATGGATTATCGAGTTGTTTTCCATAGCATTTTTCACGATAGAATACTTTTTACGAATATGGGTTGCGCCTGAAAATAAAAGTCTGAAAAAACATAAACACCCACGATTGCGGTATCTAATGACCCCATTCGCGGTGATTGACCTGATGGCAATTCTGCCTTTTTATCTTTTACTGCTCTTTAGTTTTAACCTTAAGTTTTTGCTTATTCTGCGTCTGTTCCGCTTGCTTAAACTCGTAAGGTATTTTAGAGCTTTGCAAATTATGGTGAACGTCTTCAAGCGCAAATCCCAAGAACTTTTAATCGCCGTGTTTTTTACTTTGACACTGCTGATTTTCATATCCTTCCTGATGTATTACGTGGAAGGACCGCACCAACCTGAGGTCTTCGGAAGCGTCCCTCAAACTTTCTGGTGGGGAATCATAACCCTTACGACGGTCGGATATGGAGACGTGGTTCCAATTACCGGCTGGGGGAAATTTTTTGGCGGAATAATAGCAATCTTAGGCATAGGTATTTTCGCCCTGCCTGCCGGTATTCTTGCGTCGGGATTTTCAACAGAATTAGAAAAAATCACGGAAGTCTCTTCAGAAGACAACGAATCTGATGAAGTCTATTGCCCACATTGTAATAAATTGATGCAGAAATAAGTAGTGAACATCCCAGAGTACATCAGGCGGTTCTACCCCAACGCAAAAACCAGGCGTCAATTAATTATTGTCGTAAAAATTCTTGTCGCAACCCTAGCCGCTTATCTACTTTTCATTGAATTTGACAACCGGAGTCTTAGCACCCCAAACTTTCCTAAGCCACTAAGTCGTTATCACATCCAGTTGATCATACTCTTTGGCTTGGGCATGGTTTTGAATTTCCTACTCGACGTAAGTCTTTGGCGACAGATCAGCTCCTCAACCCAGCATGCCTCAATGAGTAAGGCGGCCTTTCATCATTTGCGTTCCATTACTTTTGGCATTATAACTCCCTATAATGTTGGTGAATTTGGCGGAAAAGCTCGTCAATTTAAAGGGGCCATTGAACAGGTGAAAGCCATCTACCTCACCTACGTTTTTCGATTTGTAAAAATGAGTGCCCGCAATCTTACCGGGGCTATCGCACTTTTATGGATGGTCTACACCGGTAAAATTCCGGAAATTCAAACGTGGCAAGCCTACTCCATCCTATTCGTGGCTCTGGGAATTATCGCCATGTATTTCCAAATGGAAAGAATCATCCCGTTGATTTCGGGAATTGTGGTCTTAGGACGAAAGTTTTTCTTGCCCCTAGCGAGAATTACCATGAAACCTTCAAAAAAAGTCTTCTGGTTGCTGCTAGGGATTGCGAAGTTTTTTGTTTATCCCACGCAATTTGTTTTGGCGCTGCTTTTTTTTAGTAGTAACGCCGAACCTACAATCGGACTCTTCGCTATGGTGCTGATTTACTACTCCGTGGCAGCATTCCTCCCCTCTGCACAAATTATTGATCCACTGGTGAAAGGAGCCGCCGGTATTTTAATACTCGCTCGTGTAACGGACTCCCCCGAAGCAATACTACTAGCCACAACCGCGGTGTGGGGTTTCAATGTCGCTATTCCTGCAATCATCGGAACAGCCTTACTATTCGTTCGTCAAAAACGGACGTGAATCTGCACGTGGTGGCCTTCGTGACTACGCACGTTAAATACACTCCCGTCCGAAAATATCAAATACTGTCCGCGAATACCCCCAAGTTCACCGGAAATCTCATCCGTCTTTTTGAAAGTCTGACTTTTTACTTTATCGGAATACTTCGTTACCGGATAGTTCATGGTCGTAATCTCGTCGTTTGCAGATAGAAAACCTTTTAAATCATCAGACAAAAGATCGGCGATGCGCTGCTTTTCCGAAACCAAATCGATGTCGGGATCGCCTTTGCTGAGCATATTTCGCCAGTCGGTTTTATCGGCAAGATGACCTTTTAAGTAAGATTCCATAATGCCCGCCTCGTAACGATTACTGGTTTCTGCCAGAACAATCGCCGCGTGGGCGCCCTGATCAATCCAACGCTGAAAACGGGCGCTTTTTCGAGTTACCCCAACTTTAAGTCCGCCCGAATTAGCCAAATACACTACATGATCCTGAAGTTGATACTGACGTTCGTACTCCAAATCACGGTCTTCAATACCCAAATGAGCCTTACTTTTTTCGGGAAAAAAGATGGCCTCTCCGGCTTCGGGCTTCGTCTGAAAACAGTCAAAACAAAAATTTTGTCGAAAAACACGGTCGACCTCCTTTCCGCAAAAACAGGTGATTTTATGCTGAAAAACCAATTGCAACTCCTTACCTATCAAGGCATTCATGTGTATGAGCTCACTACTCAGATTCAAATAATACTGAACCGTTTGCTGAGTCTTGTCGTCACCCCTAGCTCGCTCATTGTTGTCCAACGAAAGCGCGGATCGCGAACTTGGCTCGAATGCAGATTTCATTTTCTGTAAATATCCCTGAAATGTCATGAAGTAACTTTAATGGTTGACGTAATTTATCGATTCTAAAGACTGCTTTTTTCATTAAAGCAACCGTTCCGAAATTGCTTAAAAAGCAAATAAGTAAGCCCGTTGCCTATTTGGAGACAGTTTTCCGCAGTAGCTTTTAGGACTTAGGACAAAGGTAGTGACAAAGCATACAAGTATCGGATATGGGATTATTAGAATCCGACTAAATCATGCAATAAGGTCGTGGGTTTTCCGACGCACACCTAAGGATTAGAGACTTCAACATGTTAGCAAAACCCTATAAGCTTTCAGGGAAAATACATTTTTTGCTGTACATTTACGCCAAAGCACAAGGATATGCTCAGTGAATTAATGAATTCATTTTTGTCGTGGTTTATTCGGCAGAGAATACACCAAATAGAACTTTTCAAGAATTACCCGGAAGATGTTCAGCAAAATGTAATAGGTTCAAATTTAGAACGAGCTACCCAAACCGAGTACGGGAAGAAATTTGGTTTCGGCGACATTAACAGTTACGCTGATTTCAAACGCAACGTACCAATTGTCAGTTACGAGGAAATTGAGCCCTTGATTACTAGGACGCGCAATGGCGAGCAAAATATTCTTTGGCCTTCGGAGATCCGCTGGTTTGCCAAATCGTCGGGAACAACCAACGCTAAAAGCAAATTCATTCCCGTAACTGGGGAGTCGTTAGAAGATTGTCATTTCAAAGCCGGTAAGGATATGCTGGCCCTGTATTTCGACAACCGTCCAGAAAGCAAGATATTCTCCGGTCGCTCCTTACGTCTTGGGGGCAGCACACAAATTTCCAGCATCAACAACCAATCATACTTTGGAGATTTAAGTGCTATTCTCATCGAAAACTTCCCGGTTTGGGTAGAATTGCGCTCTACCCCATCACGGGAAATAAGTCTGATGGATGAGTGGGAATCAAAACTTGAGGCCATAGCGCGCTCTACCATCAAAGAAGATGTTACGTCACTGGCAGGTGTACCTTCATGGATGCTGATATTGCTAAATAGAATCATTGAAATCACCGGCGCTAAACACATTCATGAAGTTTGGCCAAATCTAGAACTCTACCTCCACGGAGGAGTGAGCTTCGCCCCTTTCCGCTCCCAATTTGAAGCACTCCTACCCAAGTCGAACTTTGAATTTATGGAGATTTACAATGCCAGTGAGGGTTTTTTCGGTATTCAAGATGAGCTGGGTAGTCGAGAGATGCTCTTGATGTTGGATTACGGTATATTCTACGAATTCGCACCCATTGATCAACCCGGAAAAATCATTCCTCTTTGGGAGGTCGAGACAGGCGTTGTCTACGAGATGATTATTAGCACGAATGGCGGTCTTTGGCGTTACAAAATTGGAGATACCCTGCGTTTTACCTCCACCGTGCCTTATCGCTTTCAAATTGCCGGTAGAACCAAACACTATATCAATGTTTTTGGTGAGGAATTGATGGTGGGAAATGCCGACCACGCACTGGAAATCGCCGCAAAAAAACACCATTGCAGCGTAAAAGAATACAGCGCCGCCCCCCAATTCACAGAAGACCAAAGCTCCGGATTGCACGAATGGATCATCGAATTTGACCAGGCTCCGGAGGATGTTGCAGCATTTACCCAAACATTGGATGAAGAATTGCAAAAATGCAATAGTGACTACGAGGCGAAAAGACACAAAAATATGGCACTTAAAATGCCCGTTATACACATAGCTAGTAGCGAGACTTTCTATAACTGGCTAAAGAAACACAACAAACTTGGAGGCCAACATAAAGTCCCGCGATTAGCAAACAACAGAAATATTTTGGATGAATTACTGGAAATACATCGCAGTTTATCTGCTTAGTCTGCTCATCGTAGCGCCCGCATGGGGTCAACTCGACACCATAAAAACCATCAGAATCCGCGATGCCAAAGCGTTCATGACTACCGACCATTTGGGCGCACTGTATATCGTGGAACGCAACGAAATTCAAAAGTATCCACAACCCATAAAATCGAATAAACGCATACGTTTTTCCGACCCTCAAAATGGCGATATCGCGCATATTGACCCTTTCAACCCATTAGCGATTGTGGTTCTGTATAAACCATTTAACCAAATCCTAATCATCGACAATCAACTGAATACAACCACCAACCGCATTGAGCCCGAACAACTGGGGGTGATGGACATACAGCTGGTATCTGCTACCGAACAAAATATGCTGTGGATGTACGATCAAGCTTCAGATCGACTCTATCGTTATAACCTAGACACTCGACGCATCGAGTTTCAATCGCAGATCATTACCAAACTCGCCGGACAGGAAGTCAGCGTGGCTTATCTAACCAGCGATATGAACGGGGTTTATCTCAGTTGTCCGGAAGTGGGTATTCTGATTTTTGACTTTTTTGGAAACTACAGAAAGCGATTGCCCGAAAAAAACATCCAGCGCTTTCAAGTAAAAAATCGCAGCGTAATTTTTTACCGCAACCAGCAAATTGAAATCCACGATATCGAAAAACCCGAATCTAGGAAAGTCTTTCTAGGTATTGATGAGGTCACGAATATCCGACTTGAAGAGCGTCATGTGTTTATTCAAACCAGTGATAATGTGATCATCGGACGCTTAAACCAATAGTCCCTAACACGTCATTTCTCTTTTGGCATCAAAATTGAAATAATCCCAGCGTCTTTAAACCTCTAATTTTTAACCTGTTCTCGTGATTATCTCTGATTGGTGAAATTTACACACTTTAACAGAATTTATCACGATGACGAAAAAACTAAAAAAATGAAAAAACTAGCAATGATTGCGTGTATAGCCTTTGGCGCACAAGTTTACGCCCAGCAAAAACCAACCGAACCCTTGCGCGCAACGGAAACCAGCAGCCCTACTGAAGTTGAAATGGCCACTCCAGAGCAAAAACGAACAATGATGATACACACCGAGCAACGTCAACAAAAAAAAGAAGCTCGACGCCTAGAGCGACAGCAAATTCGTGAAGGTGAAATGCAAGAACCCAAACAAGAACGTCAATTACAGCACAGTCCTAGATAGACACAAAAGCCTACACTTGACTCACGACCAAAATCCGTAATGAATCTCATTGCGGATTTTTTTTGTCTAAAAATAGATGATTACGCCAAAGGGGAACTACACCCTCCGACTGGCTAGAAAACTAATGCTGATGCCAATGACCAAAACAGTTGCCAACACCTTAAACACATCGAGCACATTTAAGCGCACGGGGTAGGCTTCAACAACGTAACCCGCCCCCATTGTCACCAATCCGAAGTAGTGTTGCAAAAAGGCAAACACCCCTCCCAGCGCCAGTCCAATCACAGCACCCACGAAGGTGATGAGCAATCCTTCGGCAAAAAATACTTGACGAAGTTGACTTCGAGGCATGCCCAAAAACCAGAGCGTGTGGGTATCTTTCTTCTTATCCAAGATCATCATACTCAGAGAGCCGAGCAGTGTAAACGATGAAATCAGTAAGATAAACGTGAAAATCAGATAGGTAATCAATCCTTCCGCCCGCATCACTTTAAAAAAAGCAGCTTGCTGTTCAATTCGGTTTCGAACATGAAACTCATCACCAAAAAAATCGCGTAATTTTTCTTGAATACGCGAGGCCCGAACGCCATCGCGAACTTTAATCTCTATGGCGCTAACGGTAGATTCCTGCTCACTCATTCGTTGGAGACGCTCAAGGTCTGTGAGTATATAACGCACATCAAACTCTGGTTGTACGGCAAACAAGCCCGCGGGAAAAACGATATCCTGGTGGAAAGCACGGTCGGGTCGACTCAGATTTTTTACCGAAGCACGAGGAACAAACATTTCGATGGTTTCCGTACGACCAACGTAACTCATACCTAAGTTGTAGGCCACGCCAATACCCACCACCGCATCGGGGTGTTGCGTTTTATACTGCCCGCGATACACCGCATCGGCAATACCCGTAGTTCGGTGATAATTACTATCCACACCTCTGGCAGTAGCAATAAATTCTTGTTCGCGATAGCGCAATAAAACGCGCTCTTCCAGAACCTGCGACACCGATTCAATCTCGTCCCAATGAATCAATTCGTCGTATTTCTCGGCCTGATACGGGAAGTTTTTACCGATTTTAATTTCGACTTTATAATCGGGGTCGAAGGACGCATAAAAGCTTTTTACCAAGTCCTCCAAACCGTTAAACGCTGCTAAAATAACCAGCAACGCGCCCGTACCTACAACCAAACCCGCAATGCTAATTCCCGCCAAGATATTAACCGCCGTAGCGCTATATCGCGAAAAAAAGTAACGTCGGGCAATAAATACAGGCAGCTTCATCCTCTATTTAATGGGATTGTCACCTTCACCACGAAGTAATTTACCAATGTTGTCTTCGTAATCCAGCGAATCATCGATATAAAAACGCAATTCTGGCATTTTGCGTAGCTGTTTACCCAGCGCATTTCCCAGATCGCGCTTGATTATATTTTGATGATGCCCGACAACCTCCATGACACCCTCCGTTTCGTTCGAGGGAAAAATACTGAGATACACTTTTGCTACAGATAAATCCGGACTCACCCGCACCTTCGTAACACTAATTAGAACGCCCTTGAACATCTGCTGTGAAAAACGCTGCATCATCCCGCCAAGTTCCTCATTCATCAATCGGGAAAGTTTGTTTAGTCTTGTAGAATCCATAGCAAATATTTAGTCGAAAATCATCTTGATTAATAAATGCAAAGGTAGGAGCAAAACACCAATAATTTAAACCACTAACGACGCGGGCTGATTTACTTTTGCACCCGCAATGATGACGAAAAAAGAGCACTACCAAATCAACATTAAACTCGCTGTTCCTGTAATGGTAGGACAACTTGGCCACGTAATGGTTGGGGTTGCCGATAGCATTATGGTCGGTCAATTGGGCACCTTGCCATTGGCCGCTGTGGCGTTGGGAAATTCCATTTTTGCTATTTTCATGGTATTTGGCTTGGGAGTAACTTTCGGAATTACGCCCTTGGTAGCCAACGCCGACGGGATGGGAAAAAAACATTTACCCGGAAGACTGTTACACGATAGCTGGTTTGTCAATTTGGGGGTTTCATTGCTGCTCTTCCTCGTATTGTTAAGCATTATCCCCCTATTGCCGCTATTGGGTCAGGACAGAGAAGTACTGCCCCTAGCCATTCCGTATTACATCATCTTGAGTTCATCCTTGATTCCACTGATGTTGTTCATGACTTTCAAGCAATACGCCGAGGGATTATCGGATACGCGAACCGCAATGTTCGTAAGTGTGGGGTGTAACTTGCTTAACGTGCTCTTGAATTATTTGTTGATTTTTGGAAAATTCGGTTTCCCCGAGCTCGGCATGAATGGCGCGGGGTGGGCCACCGTAATAGCGCGTTGGATTATGTTCCTCGTTATGTGGTGGTACATTGTTAAAGCCGCGAAAAAGATTCGCACCCCATTTTCCGTTCTGAATTTTAGATTTTCAAAAGTGCTAGTAAAGAAGCTCCTAAGCATTGGACTTCCCTCTGGTCTTCAGTATATCTTTGAGGTTAGTGCCTTTTCGTTAGCGGCGATTTTTGCGGGAATGTTAGGAGCCAAAGCCTTGGCAGCACACCAAATCGCCATCAATCTCGCCTCCATTAGTTACATGGCGGCAACCGGTCTGGGCGCAGCAGCGGCCGTACGTGTAGGAAACCAATTGGGAAGACGCGACCCCGTAAATCTGGTGATGGCTTCCAAATCAATCTTCAGCATGACGGTTATTTGGATGAGTTTTGCCGGGATACTTTTGTTCTTCTTTCGCTATACGTTTACCGGTTTTTATACCGACGATCTAGAGGTTCAATCCCTTGCTGCAGCCATGCTTATTGTGGCGGTCTTTTTTCAGCTGTCTGATGGATTACAAGCGGTAGCTCTGGGCGCCTTACGGGGATTTACCGATGTTCGGATACCCACCATCATCACCTTTGTGGCGTACTGGATACTCACACTTCCTTGCGCCTATTTGATCTCCCAATACACACCTGTAGGCGCAATGGGCATTTGGTATTCACTGGCCGGTGGACTCACCATTTCCGCAGGATTTCTTTTATTTCGCTTTCGAAAATTATTGCGGAAGTTTATTCTGCAGATGGAGCAGAAGCAAGCAGGCTAAATTCCACCCCACCATATTTACGATGCTCGATAAAATTGGGGTGATCAAGAAAAGATTGTCGGCGGTCGTGTTCAACAATCAGCAAACCCTCTTCTTTAAGCAAACCGCGATCGAGAATTAAGCGCACAATCTCTTCGTACTCCGGATATTCGTATGGAGGATCCATAAAAACCACATCGTATGAGCCGTAAGAATTCCGCAGATACGATAAGGCGTCAGCACGCACCACATTGATTCCCTCAATCTTCAGCTCATCGATGGTTTTCTTCAAAAACCGAATGGTATCACCGTGCGAATCCACCGCTGTGACATCAGAGCAACCTCGGGAGGCAAACTCCAAAGAAATACTACCTATGCCGCAAAACAAATCCAAAAGAGTTACGTCTTCAAAAAAAATGCGGTTGTTTAGAATATTAAACAAGGATTCCTTTGCCATGTCGGTGGTTGGACGAACAGGTAGATTTTTGGGCGCGCGAATGCCTTTACCGCGAAAACGACCGCTAATGATACGCATAGATAAATCGATCAAATTCAAAGCCCGATCCGTCGAATCCGGCTGAAATTAGTTTGGATGTCCACCCCGGAAAACGCTTATCCCAAAGTGGTTGAATGGATGAAAAAAACTGACCGCCTTGCTGCTCGACCTCCTCGAGATTAAAACGAGAACCCGACACCGAAAGCTGCGCCTGATCTGCTTTGAGCTTCAGCTGATCAAGGGAAAATAAAATATAGTACATCAAATCCGATAAAGTCTCAGCTTGATAACTGGTGTGAAGTCTCAATGAATTATCCCAAAAAATACTTAGCAAAACCCGAAAATCATCCGCATGAACGTGAATCAGTGGCGACTTAGTCTCCAAAAGCGAAAACATATTAAACGTATATGCCGACTGAAAACCATGAGGCAAAGCACTAACCAATTGCCCGTAAGCACCAAAATGCACCACATCAATAATGGCGTCTGAGGGCAATTTACCCAAAGATTTCTTCAGAAAAAGAGTATCCGCCTCAAAGTTGGTGGGTATCCAAGTAAAGGAGCTTCCCAAATAAACCCTTCGTACCCGCTGGGCCTGAAGAGCGAGTTTTTCTAGCTCGGGCGAAACAAAAGTTTCCGACCATCTACCGGCATTTAGCACTTCGTTGTTATTCACAATAAGTGCTACAGTATGGGAGTCCGATTGACGAATGAGTAGGTCAAAATGAAGCATCCCGGCCGGAAGAGATTCCGCGACCGGGATGCACCAATTATTTTCTGGAAACATTGGCATATAATACTACCAATTACCGCTGATGGATGGCTCAGCTATGTTACCAATTTGTAATTGAAAATCAAAATCGATGTAATCGCCGTATTCGCTTTCGAGATCCGCCATGATGTCTTCGTCTTTCGCATAGACTTCAAACGTAGGCAGTCGGGATTCTTGACGATAAATATTACTGCTCGCCATGCTAAACTCACGACTGCGTGAGGTAAATGGGATGAAGCGAAGGCGGTCGAGGTCGAAATCAGCGCCAAAGAGATGTTGCTTAACCGGCACGCGGTCGATCACACGAACCACGACTGTATCGCGCAACATTTCCGTTTGGTACACCTCATCAAAATAGGGAAACGAAGAGTCTTTGCGTTCTTCAATGCGCACGTGTCCGGTATCGGCAAAGAGAAAAAGCTCATCAAACGACCCGGCAAACTCACCGGTTTCACCTCTGTAGGTTACCTGAAGTTCGCGAATTTGCTCTAAGGTTCGCTTCACCACTTCATGGCGATCGGCACGAATGCGCTCGTAGCGAATAGGCTTGTTGATGGACTCAAACAACACGTAAACCAAAACAACATTTAGGATAACCAACGCTATCTTGATACCCAGGGCTGTCTTTTTATTCATAATCAACGTATATGGCGTGTAAATAGTAGGTTTGATTTCGGAACAAATCACAATCGTTCCAAAAGTTGGGCAAAGCTAAGACTTATTTCGCTTTGTCCCAAAATGTTTGATTGTTTAATCGTTAAATTCTGTGTTTGGGAGGAAGTGGGGATTGCAGCTTGAGAGTCTACTCAATATTATTTTACCCCAAAGTAGCAGCGCATCGAACATTTAGGCGTTCAAAATATTAAAAATACGTAGAAATTTTTCGGGACATATAAAACAGAAAAGTAACTCCCCTTCCCAGCATTTTCTCAAAAACTAAGCTTATTTAATAGCCATTCCGAATATCTTTGCAAGATGATCCAAAAACAAATTTCCGCAGCGCTTTACTCTTGTTTCGAGGCCGGCACACCAACCGATGACCAGCAGAAGGCCATGGATATGTTAGGGGATTTTTTGAGCAATCCAGACATTCCCATGATGGTGCTTAAAGGCAGTGCCGGAACCGGAAAAACGAGTCTGATTAGTGCCATTACGCGGGTGTTGCCCGTCTTGAAAATGAAATATGCCCTCCTAGCACCAACAGGCCGAGCTGCTAAAGTGATGCAAGTGTACTCGGAAGTTCCCGCGTACACCATTCACCGATACATCTACGTTACACGAAACACCTCTTCGGGTTACTCATTCGAACTCAAGTACAACCGACATAAAAACACGCTCTATATTGTTGATGAGGCCTCCATGCTGGGCAACGACGATATGCAGCGCTCGCTCCTGCAAGATTTGTTGGAATTTGCCTACTCAGGGGAAAACAACAAAGTCCTGCTTGTAGGTGACCACGCGCAGTTACCCCCGGTAGGGAAG
The DNA here is from genome assembly GCA_007693635.1 of Flavobacteriales bacterium. Lineage (GTDB taxonomy): Bacteria > Bacteroidota > Bacteroidia > Flavobacteriales > Schleiferiaceae > CSBr16-58. The sequence continues at coordinate 16,650 of REDE01000124.1, forward strand.
GAAGAGAGTCCGGCACTCAACGAAGAATACCTGCGTTCATCCTTTTCGGTAAATTTTCTTTCCACCACCCTCAAGCAAGTAGTTCGCCAAGCCAAAGAATCCATGATTCTGAAAAATGCCACCGAGCTAAGACAAAACATTGAGGATGAAATCATCGACTTCCCAGTTTTCACTACTGGAAAGGACTTTATTCGACTAAACGACGCCATTACCAGTCAGGAAGCCTTTGATGGCGCTTTTTACAATCCCCTGGAAATGGAAAGTGTGGTGTTGTTGCGCTCGAACAAACGCGCCAATTTGTACAACAAAGAATTGCGGGCACGAGTGATGTTTAAAGAGGAAGAACTCTCTGCCGGGGATATTTTAATGAACACCCGCAACAATTATTTTTGGCTCGACGATAAATCCTCCGCCGGATTTATTGCCAATGGCGATTTATTGGAAGTCATTCGCCCGGGGAAAGAAGAATTTCAGTACGGATTTCGCTTTCGCCACGCTACGGTACAAATGATTGATTACCCCGACCAGCCGGCATTCGACACCATCCTCATGCTCGACACCCTATCCGATGAGAGTCCTTCGTTGAGCAAAGAAAAAAACCAAGCATTTTTACAAGCTCTATGGGACGAAGAACCCGGCATCAGCAAGTCTGCATACTGGACTAAGGTTAAGAAAAACCCGTACTTCAATGCCTTACAAATAAAATTCGCCTACGCCATTACCGTGCATAAGAGTCAGGGCGGACAGTGGAATCACGTATTCATCGAACAGCCTTATTTACCCGATGGTGTGCCAACCCTCAGTGATTTACGCTGGTTATACACCGCCATTACCCGGGCAAAGGGCACGGTCTATTTAATGGGCTTTAGCGATGCCTTCTTTGAAAGATAAATGCCGCACATGAGGAACACGTGCGGCATTTAAAAATTCTAAAGTTCTACGACAACTAGACGAAAGCGTTTAAGCCCGTTACGTCCAATCCCGTAATCAACAAGTGAATATCGTGGGTTCCTTCGTAGGTCACCACACTTTCGAGATTCATCATATGACGCATGATGGGATATTCGCCGGTTATTCCCATACCACCAAGCATTTGACGCGCCTCGCGAGCAATGTTGAGGGCCATATCCACATTATTTCGCTTTGCCATAGATATTTGTGAAGAAGAAGCGCGTCCTTCATTTTTCAACACACCCAGCCTCCAAGTTAGCAATTGCGCCTTAGTAATTTCCGTAATCATCTCCGCCAATTTCTTTTGCTGAAGCTGGAATCCACCAATGGGCTTACCGAACTGCACACGTTCTTTAGAGTAACGAAGAGCCGTATCATAGCAATCCATAGCCACGCCAATAACGCCCCACGCAATACCGTAACGCGCTGAATCCAAGCAAGACAATGGAGCGCCAAGTCCGCTTCTTCCTGGAAGAATATTTTCCTTTGGAACTTTCACATTATCAAAAACCAACTCACCCGTTGCCGAAGCGCGCAGACTCCATTTATTGTGTGTTTCAGGGGTGGTAAAACCTTCCATTCCGCGCTCCACAATTACCCCATGAATTCTACCCTCTTCATTTTTCGCCCATACAACCGCCACATCACAGAATGGAGCGTTAGAAATCCACATTTTCGCACCATTGAGAATGAGGTGATCGCCCTTATCCACGTAGTTGGTTACCATTCCTCCCGGATTACTACCAAAATCTGGCTCAGTAAGTCCGAAAGCCCCAAGCATTTCACCCGAAGCTAATTTAGGTAAAAACTTGCGCTTTTGCTCTTCACTACCATACGCGTAAATAGGGTACATTACCAAAGAAGATTGCACGGAACACGTAGAGCGAATACCACTATCTCCACGCTCAATTTCTTGCATCATCAAGCCGTAAGAAATTTGATCGAGTCCGGCACCGCCATATTCCGAGGGGATATAAGGCCCAAAGGCACCAATTTCTGCAAGTTTAGGAACAAGTTCATTAGGAAACACTGCCCGTTGAGCAAAGTCTTCGATAATGGGACTAACTTCCTTTTTAACGAAAGCTCGCGTCGCATCGCGAACCATTTTATGTTCATCCGAAAGAAGCTCGTCTAACAAATAATAGTCCGGAGCTTGAAAAAGATCGTCTTTTGCCATGATGTATATTTTATTCTGACTGCAAAAGTAAACGATAAAGAAGATGAAATGGTTTAGAATTTCTTCTCCTTTTAGAATTTATCCGTAAACAATGATTAATGCAGGACACGACTAAAGAAGTCGAGAAAAATATGCTAAAGTCTGACAATACAATGTTTTTGGGCGCCTAATCGCGCTTTCCGCTGCAAGTCCTCGGCGAAAACCGCCGTGTCCGCAACAGCGGCCAAGGAGCTCCTACCGTCGCTCTTGCCCGCTGGCGTACACTGGCGTTTTAGCCTCCGGGCTTTCCGCTCCAATCGCGGGCGCGGGCGCATAGGGCGTTTAGAAGTTTTTGATGTGTACTTAGGAGTTGTTAATAAATAAATGTACTTTTGCTGCAAGATGTACCGATTTAAACATCGCTGAAAAGCACTTTTTGTCATTCCAAAAACCCAACCACACCAAAAAATGAAGCCATTAAAAATCCTTATTTTTGTTTTGTTAGGCCTAGCCATTCTCGTATTCACAATACCCTTACTTGCACCCAATTCGTATCAAGTAGAGCGCGGCATCAGCATTAACCGCCCACAATCTGAAGTATTTGAATACATGAGAATGTTCAACAACTTTGACACCTGGAGTCCTTGGAGTGAGATGGATCCAGACATGGAAGTCGAGATCTCCGGAGTCGATGGAGAAGTTGGCGCCGAGTATTACTGGAAAGGAAATCGAGATGTTGGCGAAGGCCGCATGCGCATCACCCAAATAGACCCCAATAAAATCCACATCGCACTTAGCTTTATCGAGCCGTTTGAATCCAGCAGTCCTACAGAGTATCGATTATCAGCCAACCAATCCGGAACAGATGTATCTTGGTACATGGAAGGCGAAATGTCATATCCTTGGAACGCTATCCTACTCTTCATGAGCATGGAAGAAGCCATAGGAAAAGATTTTGATCGAGGATTGCAAAAGCTGAAAATGCAGCTTGAGAAGCGGTAATCAGCTAAACGACCGACAGGCGGAGAGCGGAGGGCGGAGGGCTCAGGGAAGGTTATATGACCCTGTGGTGGGCGTTACCTAAATCAGCTAAACGACCGGTGGCGCAGAGCGCAGGGCTCAG
>REDE01000125.1 GCA_007693635.1 Flavobacteriales bacterium
GCCCTCCGCCCTCCGCTCTCCGCCCGTCGGTCGTTTAGCTGATTTAGGTAACGCCCACTACGGGGTCATAGAACCTTCCCTGAGCCCCGAGTCTCTGTCTCATGCAGCTCATCCGTGTTATCATGCCGCATCTTAATAAAATCTAAATTTTGTTAAAACACAGTTAATGCCCTTAGGCTAATTGGAGGTCTCTTATTTGGAATTGTACCTTTGGTATTATTAAATCTACTTGTTATGCAAAAAAAAGTATTTTGTTTGCTGATTTTTCTTGGCTCGTTTTTAGGTCTCAGTGCTCAAATCTCTAATGAATCAAGTCAAGCAGAACCAATAACTGTGAGTGAAGGTTTTTGGGGTTTGCGATTTAAGCAAGGTGAAAATCGATTAAGCAGTAGTAAGGTTTTAGATATCATGAGAGAGACTAATGATGAAGCATATCGGTTGATGAATAAAGCATTTCTTCATAACGGAATTAGTTGGGGAGCAGCAGTGTTAGGAGGAGGGATGGTTGGTTATGGATTAGCAGTTCGAGATGATAATCCTAATGGCAATGTCTTTCTTGGTATTGGAATAGGTGTGGTTATAGGGGCTTATATTCTCGATTCTAGCTACAATAAAAAATCACGTAGGGCTGTGGATATCTATAATGCTGGATTACAAACAAGTTCGTTCTTCCAGCGTGAGCCTCAAATAAATTTGGTTTCGACCTCCACAGGCATTGGAATTATTTGGCGATTTTGACATTTAACTTGTTGCCGTTCAGTGTACCTTTGCGGGCAATCCAAACACAAATAGAAGTCAGACTTAGTTGACTTCTATTTAGGTTATTTGGGGTTGTTTCTTTTACAATCAACTTTTCGCGTAATTTCAGGGGCGGAACAAACATTTCTTTTGATGACATCTATTAAAAATCAGCAGGCAATATTGGAGAAATTGGGTATCGAAGCCCTAAATGCCATGCAGAATGAATCGCTTTTGAAAATTAAGTCGTCATCGGAAGTTGTGCTGCTATCTCCTACGGGAACTGGTAAGACCTTAGCTTTTTTATTGCCAATCGTTGAGTTGTTAAAAGATGATTTTGTGGGTGTTCAAGCCCTGATTATGGTTCCTTCAAGAGAATTGGCTACCCAGATTGAACAGGTGATGCGCGAAATGGGTACGGGTTTTAAAACCAATGCTGTATATGGTGGTAGGCCAATGTCGCAAGATAAAATCGATCTTAAACACCCACCCTCTGTGCTTATCGGCACTCCCGGTAGAATTGCCGACCATCTTCGTCGAGAAACTTTTTCCGTCGCGGGGATTCACACTCTAGTGCTCGATGAATTTGATAAATCTCTTGAGGTGGGCTTTGAAACAGAGATGCGGGAAATTGTCAATGCACTCCCAAAGTTGAAGAAAAAGATTTTAACCTCGGCCACAAAAAAGATAGAAATACCACCTTTTGTGCGCTTAAAAAATCCGGTGCATCTTAATTTCCTCAAAGAAAAAACCTCTCGATTAAAATTGAAAACGGTTGAATATACCGAAAAAGACGGATTGGTAACGCTTTTGACTATTTTGAGGCATTTAAATGGTAAGCCGGGTGTGGTGTTTTGTAATTTCCGAGAGACGGTAGAGGAGGTTAGCGACTTTTTAACCAAACACAGGTTTCCTCATGGCTGTTTTTTTGGTGGAATGGAGCAAATAGAACGCGAGCGCGCTTTAGTAAAATTCCGCAACGGCACACATCGAGTGCTGCTGGCAACAGATTTGGCTGCTCGTGGTATCGATGTTCCTGAGATACAGTTTGTGGTTCACTACGAATTGCCTTCTAAGGCCGATGAGTTTATACATAGAAATGGTCGGACCGCTCGAATGATGAGCGACGGTTCAGCGTACATCATGAAGTGGAGTTACAAACCTCTGCCAGAGTTTATGACTGAATTCCGATCTAAATTGATTCCCGTAAGTGAATTATCGAAGACAAAATCGGATGCGATACAGTGGAAAACGCTCTATATCACTGGTGGCCGACGTGATAAAATTTCGAAAGGAGACATTGCGGGCTTGTTTATGAAACAAGGTCAACTCGATTCCACCCAATTAGGGATGATAGAGGTGAAACAGGAGTTCTCGTTTGTGGCTGTGCAAGATGAATGTGTAGATAGTCTTCTGCCTTTGGTGAATAACGTGAAGTTAAAGACCAAAAAGGTACGAGTTTCAGTTGTGGATTGATTTAGAAATAACTGAAAATTCTCTTGGATACTCAAGTGCGAGTTTGAATCGCGAGCACTGTCTTTTCTGCTCATTTTATTGAGTAAATGTCGGGCGCTTCTGAACTTTGAACAATTGTTTTGTTAAATCATCGTTTAGCGTTTATGTGTCTACCTAAAGTATTGGTTTTACTTATTTTTTGTCATTCAGCATTTGCTCAATGGACGCAGTTGCCAAATGCTCCAGGAATTGCCAGAGACGATGGGGTTGCTATTGCATTTGGAAACGATATTTACACTGGATTTGGTCGTGATCAAGGATTTTATGTCCGCAACGACTGGTGGCGTTATTCATTTTCAGACAATCAGTGGTATGATTTGGGTAATACGCCATTTGAGCGCAGGCAATATACTATGATAGCAAATGACGAGACGGGTATTGTCGTTCTTGGTGGTTTGCTCAGCGGCGTTCATTTTCGTGATGTATGGAAATATAGTCCAGATTTAAATCAATGGAATCGTTTGGCAGACATCCCTCAACCAGTTGCGCAGGGTGTTGCTTTGTCTACCGCAAGTGGGATCGTTTGTGGACTTGGTCGTAATGAAAATGGTCTTTCTGATAAACTTTACATTTACAACAACGAGCGTTGGGAATATTTAACATCGTATCCAGGTGGTCCTAGAGATGGGGTTTCCGGCATTTCCATGGGGAATTTTTTGCTTATTGGCTGGGGTAGAGGAGAGGACCAACAAACTTACAATGATTGGTGGTTGTATAATATGACTCTGAATACTTGGGATTCCGTAGCTTCGCCAACAGCTCCAGCGCGCTATTGGGCCTCCTCAGTTACATGCGATGCTGGCGGGGGCGTTGTCGGTTTTGGCGTTGATTCTTCGGGCAATTTTTTAAATGATGTGTGGGCTTATTCTTGGCCTGAAAATACGTGGAAAGAACTAGCTTCTTTGGATTCATTACGTGGTGGTTCTTTGGTTTGTCATGATGCTGACATTCATTTTTTATGGGGCGTTGATGCTGCATTTACAAGACGAAATGAGCATTGGAGTTTGGAGAATATTATAGCTTTTGACTCCCCGATGTTTGTTTATCCAAATCCGGGTAATGGTCTGTTTCATATAGCTCGTAGATCACAACAGTTAGAAAGGTACAGAATTGTGAATGCTATTGGAGTCATAATGGATGAGTTTACTTGCTCATCTCCAAGAAACTGTTCGTTCGAATTAAATATCCCGGGTCTTTATTTTGTCTTTAACCTAAGCTCGTCGAAAGTTTTCAAGTTGATTGTGAATTGAGGTTTTTAATTATTGACACGACAAATATTCCCGAGGCGCTGCGCCCGCGATTGCAGCGGAAAGCCCGGAGGCTAAGACGCCAGTGGACGCCAGCGGGCAAGAGCGACGGAGGAGCTCCTTGCCGGCTGTTGCGGACACGGCGGATTTAGCCGAGGACTTGGAGCGGAAAGCGCGATTAGGCGCCCAAAATAAGAATAGTTAAATGAAAAATCCTTAAGGTGGTTAAAAACGCTTTATGCCGGGTATTTAATTTGCGAGGTGAATGTATTCGTGTACTGAAGTCTGTTATTCGAATCTGTTGTCAGCTTGTGTCAATCGTCAGTTTTTTTGATTTAGCAATTGGAATTGATTCGTGAGAAATTTATTCGTGATAGATTTGTTTTTGTGACTTTATATTGCGGGCATTATTAAGAGTAGCCATTTACATGCAAAGTGACTTAGGAGGACGGGAAGTGTTTGCTTCGTTATTAAGCTTAGAACATAGCGAATATGAAAATTGTAGTAATTGATGATGAGCCCACAGCTAGATCTTTGATAAAGAATATTGTTCAAAGACTGGAAGATGATTCGGTGAAAGTTTTTGAGGCTGCAAACTTACCAGAGGGAGTGGCGTTGATTAAGCGCGTAAAGCCGAAATTGGTTTTACTGGATATCGAGATGCCTATTCAATCGGGAACGGAGATATTTTCATATTTCAATAAGGATGAAATTGATTTTGAGCTTGTATTTTGTACTGCTTACAGCGAATATGCTGTCAAAGCTTTTGAAATGAATGCCGTTGACTACATATTAAAACCCATTCGACCTAGTCGGGTACTGGAGGTTATTGAAAAAGTCAAGAAGCACTATAACCAGCAAGAGATTCAGATTCGTTTGCAGGAGTTGCGGGAAACCTTAAATTCGCAAAAGTTCCGTAAAATTGGTTTGCCTGTACACGATGGGATTATATTTGTTTCCATTGACTCAATTATTCGACTCGAGGCGGACGGGATGTATACGACAGTATTTCAGTCTGATGGCGAATCTATTGTTGTTTCAAAACCCTTAAAATTTTTTTCAAAATTACTCGAGGTTGGAATGCCTTTTTATCGTCCGCATCGATCGCATATCATTAATATGCATTTTATAAAGCAGTTCATTAAACGCGACGGTAATTATATACTACTAGACAATGAGCATATTGTGCCTCTTTCCAAGGATAAGCGCGAAGAGTTTTTGCTTCTTATTGCGGAATTGTAAAATGTTGCGCGGAATTACGCTCTTTTTGATATTGATATTTTCTTGGAATATCAATGCACAACCAATAAGCTCGTTTTCGTTTAATGCGGAATTTGATTTCCCCTTTCAAACGATTTTTCATATCAGACAAGCACCCAATGGTACCATGTGGTTTGGAACAAGTGAGGGGCTTGTTTCCTATAACGGGATTTCTTATCGGAAATATTCCAATCGTCAATACGGGAGTTCTTATACCAATATTTCTTTTGATGTTGAAGGTCGAGTTTGGTGTGCCAATTTTAGTGGACAACTTTTTTATCTCGAAAATGACTCCCTTCATTTAGCCTATAATTTTACCCATCGACAAGACCTGATTCATCATTATTCCGTTGAGGGTTTTCCGGAAATTAAAATCTTGGATGTTATAGAGGGAAAATTATGGTCGTTTAATTTTTATGGCGGTGATTCTTCTGTGTCCTTAGATTTTAGTTTGGATGATTTTTCATTTTTTGGAGATTATACTACCGATAGACTCAATTTTTTGGCACTGCGATTAAAGTCAAAGAAGCGAATTGATTCTTGCGAAGTTATTGGTGTTGAGACTAATAAAAATTCGGGTTATAGACAAACAAAGTTGGCGTATCTGCCTAAATTTCAGGGGAAAATTCGGACCGGAAAAACAACCGATGGCGATTGGATAGTCGCTAACTTTTTTTCTGTTTCCGAAATTTACCGCATAAATGAAGATTCGGTTGTGCAGCTTTTTTCATCCGATAGTATTAATCAATACACGGTGAATCAAATGCTGGTGATCGATAATGAAATTTGGATTCTCACAGATAATGGGGTGTATATATTATCGGCGGAAACGGGAGGGTTGATAGGTTATGCGCTGCCGGGTATAAAGACTTCAACGGTACATATTAATAAGGACGGATCAATTTGGATTGGCAGCTTGGGCGCAGGCGTTCACATTTTGTTGAATCGTAATATTGTTAGTGATGTTTTTTCAGTGCCAAATATTAAGCAGTTGGCTTTTGACGGGATTAAATTCCTTTACGCTCAAGATAATTCAGGTTACATCTGGCGAGCAAAGGCACCTTTCACCTCTTTTTCTAGGTTTAGTCGCGAGCCGGTAGATCGAGCACCATTGTTTATAGATACTTGCGCTCACAGAATGTATGTGGGGCATCAAGATCATTTTGTGAATTTGAAAGATGGGTTAGTTTACAACAGTTTGGAAGAGTCTGAGGTAATTTCTACATTTAAACAAGCGGCTAGTCTGTGTAATGGTTCTTTCGTGGCAACATCATACAGTTTGTCCTATATCAGTTCAACACGTAAAAATGCGGATCGAGGATTTGTTTTGGAAAAGGTAGATTCCTCGAGTATTCGTCGCTTCAGGAGTAATTTCATTGCTTTGCATCACAACAGTTTATACATTGATTATGTAGATGGCTTGATGTATTATTCAAAAACGAATACGCCAAAAAAGGTTCGGCACTCTACAAATGAAAATATTCAAACGTCGTTTATCATTGGCGATCGAACCAACGAAGATTTGGTTTGGGTAACAACACTTACGCACGAGTTGCTGGCAATAGAAAATGGAGTAATAGTCAAAAATATTTCGTTGTCCGGACTTGGTCGTTTTATTGCGGTCACGGATGAGTACGTATTCGTATACATGGAGGAGGGATTGTTTCGTTATTCTAAACAATCGGGACGTATAAGCACACTAGGTATGGAAATGGGCTGGTCGTCTCCTCAGGTATTAAACTTTTTTGAACTTCAGGATACACTTTGGACAATATCAGCTGGAGGCATTCAAAAGATAGCCACGAAAGATTTTCCGGGTGAAACCTTTAAGCCTCTACTGTATTTCACCGATATAAAAGTTCAGGGACAAGCCATTCTCAACGGGGAATCAATTTCAATGTTGGGCAGTTCAAATAGTTTATCGTTCTCCTTAGCGCCGTTTTCAATTGCGCGAAGTAGGGGGCAAATTTTCCAGTACCGCTTTGTTGGGGAGGATCGCGATTGGGTAAGCGTTAATTCTAAGAATGCGGTGATTCAACTGCTCAATCTTTCTCCAGGTAAATATTCTGTTGAAGCGAGAGCATGTTTAATCATGGGCAGTTGTTCCGAGTCCGAAGTTTTATCGTTTAGCGTTTTACCACCATTTTACTTGCGTTGGTGGTTTTACATCTTAGTGGTCTTATTGGTTTCGGGCGGAATGGGCGCGTTTATATACTTTTATTATCGAGCGAAGAATAAGAAAAACGAGTTGAATTCCCGATATGAAGCATTCCAAAAGGAAGTGTATAAATCACGCATTGCCGCGCTACGTGCACAAATGAATCCGCATTTTATTTTTAATGCATTAAACACCATTCAGGAGTTTATCATTACCAATAAAGGCGATATTGCAAGTGATTATTTAGCTGACTTTGCAGATTTAATGCGGTTGTATTTGGAACAAAGCAGCCGTGATGAGGTGAGCTTGCGCGAAGAGGAAGAGCTGTTGCGATTGTACTTGCGATTAGAAAAGATGAGGCTAAACGACGAAATTGATATCGATTTTCAAGTCGACGCCGCTTTGGAAAAGGATGAAATAATGATTCCTCCTATGTTGCTGCAGCCGCATATTGAAAACAGTATCAAACACGGGCTGCTTCATTCTTGTCGTCCGAAACGACTGAAAATCAATATCACATCTGATTCTGATGGTGTTTTGTGTATAGTAGAAGACAATGGCGTAGGGCGAGAGGCTTCTCAGCAGATTAATTTTCGCAGAAAACATAAGGCTTTTTCTACTGGTGCCAATTTGAGTAGGGTGAAACTCTTTAACGAAATGTACGGAAAGCGGATTAGTGTAAATATCTTTGATTTGAAAGATGAGGATTCTGGAACGGCGATCGGAACCAGGGTTGAGATTCATTTATCAAACGAATGATAGCTTTTAAAAACTATATCTGGTCTTTGATACATTCAGAGTGATTTTGTCACGCTGGTTTATTTAGTTTTGTCCTCGGATTTAAGTTAGTTTTTTTTGTGGTTATGTTTATTGATTAATTTGAGCGTTTTTCAATATTCTACTAGTGCGTGGCGCAGGTGGTTTGTGTGTCCCAAAATTTTCTTCCTGTGCCAAAACGGAACCTTATGGGTTCCGTTTTTTTATATACGCATTTCGATAACCCCATCGTTTACGATCAATTTTCCTTCGGTGGCATTTCTGACATCTTCGATACTGATTCCCGGGGCTACTTCTCGAAGCTCAAAACCATGTGGTGTGATGTCTAAGACTGCGAGGTCGGTAACGACTTTTTTCACGCAAGCCACCCCGGTAATGGGTAAGGTGCATTTGGTTAGGAGTTTCGATTCTCCCGCGCGATTGGTGTGCATCATGGCTACAATTATGTTATCCGCTGAAGCAACTAAATCCATCGCTCCACCCATGCCTTTCACCATTTTACCGGGAATTTTCCAGTTGGCAATGTCGCCATTTTGAGCAACCTCCATTGCGCCTAAAACGGTCATGTGAACATGCTGACCGCGTATCATTGCGAAACTGGTAGCGGAATCAAAGTAAGCAGCTCCTGGTAGGGCGGTTATGGTTTGTTTTCCTGCATTGATTAAGTCGGCATCAACATCTTCTTCAAAAGGGAATGGCCCCATACCTAAGATGCCATTTTCACTTTGAAATTCTACAGAAATACCTTCGGGTATATAGTTGGCTACCAAGGTAGGGATGCCAATACCGAGGTTGACATAGTAGCCATCTTTCATTTCCTGGGCAATTCGCCTTGCAATTCCATTTTTGTCTAGTGCCATAATATTTAGTTTTTATCGCTAAATCCAAAACGCTCGTCGAGCATAGGTAAGCGAAGTTTAAGGTAATCTTTTATTAGCTGAACTTCCTGTGAAAAAGTCATGTCGTCGAAATACCAGTCAGCGTCGTGCGGCCATCGCTCGGTGTTTTTCGTTATGTAGGGCTCTACTTGTGCATGTAACTCTTCGATTCTTTGGTGAATATGTTTTTCGCTAAAGATTTGGTTGCGTCGTAATTCGGCATATCTCATTTGCGTTTTTTCATTAAACCCATCAACATTTAGTTCGGAGAGCCTTCGTAGTAATGGGTTTCTTTTCTCATCGATGAGGCTGCTTAGCATGTTTAGTTCCCCGTCACCATCTCTCCCAAAACTATGATCATAATCCCAGATGGCCACGCGCAGGGCAGAATCTTTATGAACTCGGTAAAGGTAGAAGTTTTTTAATTGTCCATCGCTATTGTTACTCAACAACAGCAGTAAATGCCAATCGATGAGGTTGTCGCAATCAAATACTAGGCAGGCTTTGTTCTGGAAATCGCTGTCGTTACTCTGAGTTATCCATTCTCCTAAACTATCGACATACGAGGTGTAGTTGAGCTCTTTAAGTGAAGGGTATTTCTGTGAATGTTTATTTTCTTGGTCGAATTCTTCCGGAGGAGTCGTGTAGAATAACAAAGGTTCTTTCCACAGTGCAGCTCCTTCATTTTTTTTGATATTCAGTAGTCCCGCGTTAATTCGTTGCATAATCACATACAGACCTTTGTAATCTTCATTTTCATACAGTTCGGCAAAGCTGCATTTTGGAGATATGTTTTGTTGATGCATATCGCGGTATAGCTGAAAGCTAAGGGCGTGTCGCATCAGTGTTTTGTCGATGTAGGAGGCATTTAGAATAAAGCTTTTTGCGGCTGGTAAATTGGCTAGGGAAAAAGGCTCATCTAACTTTAATGCGTACGAGTGTTTGTGGTATTTACTTGACGATCCGCCTCGGTAGTGCACTTTCGCAGCAAGTATTTGTTCGTCATTTTGGTCAATGATGGCTATCCTTGCTGGCTGTGGCTCTTTCCACAGAATTGTATCGGCCTGAATGTGTAATGCAGGCAGAATGATTGGTTGATTTTTTTCAGATTCGCAAGCGACTAATGAAAAAATTCCAACAAGTAGGAGATAGCGAAACATCTTTAGCTTTTTGAGCGTACGGTCCGGTTTTCAATTCTTTTCTCGTAGCTATTACCTTGAAAAATTCTTTGGACAAAAATTCCCGGAGTATGAATTTCGTTGGGGTCAAGTTCACCTGCTGGAACGAGTTCTTCAACTTCCGCAACGGTGATTTTTCCGGCCATGGCCATCATGGGATTGAAATTTCTGGCTGTTCCTTTATAGATTAAATTTCCTGCTTCGTCGCCTTTCCAAGCTTTTACAAAAGCATAATCTGCGGAAAATGCGTGTTCCAATAAATGCGGTTTTCCGTTGAACCAGCGGACTTCTTTGCCTTCCGCAACTTCCGTCCCGTATCCTGCCGGTGTATAAAAAGCGGGAATCCCTGCACCCGCCGCACGACATCTTTCGGCCAATGTTCCTTGAGGCACGAGATCGACTTCTAATTCTCCTGAAAGCATGAGCTTTTCAAACAAATCATTTTCCCCTACGTACGAGGAGATCATTTTTTTTATTTGGCGTGTTTGTAGTAACAAACCTAGTCCGAAATCATCTACCCCGGCATTATTGGAGATGCAGGTAAGGTTGTTAACTCCGCTATTTTTCAACGCAGTGATGCTGTTTTCGGGAATTCCGCAGAGTCCGAAGCCTCCCAACATTAGCGTCATACCACTTTTTATACCTGCGATGGCCTCTTCGGCATTGGCTACAACTTTTCGTATCATGCTATTATTTTTTCGTTTTGTAAAAGTACAATCGATTTTTGGTCATCGCAACATGTTGAGCGATTTGTTGAGCGCGGTTATAAACGCCTCAATATCATCTGACGAATTATAAAAGGCGAAGGAAGCTCTCACCGTACCCGGAATATTGAAGAAGTCCATGATAGGCTGGGTACAATGGTGTCCGGTGCGCACGGCAACTCCGAATTTATCTAGTAAAGTCCCTAGGTCGTATGGGTGCACGCCTTCTACTAAAAACGAGATAACGGCGGCTTTTTCTTTGGCGTTACCATAGATTTTCAGTCCATCTATTTGCAATAATCTACTGGTAGCTTCTTGCAAGAGTGCGTCTTCCAATTGGGCTACCTTGTTCATACCGATATTTTGTAGATACTCAATGGCGGCCCCCATCCCAATCATTCCCGCCATATTTGGTGTTCCCGCTTCAAATTTGAAGGGGATATCGGCATAGGTTGTCTTTTCAAATGTTACGGTATGGATCATCTCGCCGCCACCTTGATAGGGGGGTAATTTTTCTAACCACGTTCTTTTTCCGTAAAGGATTCCGATACCTGTTGGGGCACATAGTTTATGACCAGAAAAACAGAAGAAGTCGCAGTCGAGATTTTGCACATCCACCTTCATATGCGCGGCTGATTGTGCGCCATCGAGTAAGACGGCGGCTTCATGAGCGCGTGCTTTTTTTATGAATTGCTCGATGGGATTGATGGTTCCAAGGGCGTTTGAGACGTGCCCGAGGGCAAGTACCGCAGTATGCTCATCGATGAGCGCTAAGCCTTTTTCTACGTCCCATTCGCCCATTTCGTTCAGCGGAATAACCCGAAGTTTAGCTCCGGTTCGTTCGCACAGCATTTGCCAGGGAACGATATTGGCGTGATGTTCGGTGTGCGAGATAACAATGTTGTCTTTTTCACTCACGAATTTGGTAATGGATGCGGCGACCAGATTTATGGAGTCGGTAGTGCCTTTGGTGAAGATCACCTCTTCACGTTCAGCGGCGTTGATGAACGATTTAACCGCATCTCGGGCATTTTCAGTAGCTTCCGTGGCAAGCTGACTGAGGAGGTGGTTGCCCCGATGTACGTTGGCGTTAATGGTTTCGTAGTAGTTCTTTACCGCTTCAATTACCACTGCCGGCTTTTGTGAACTTGCAGCGTTGTCCAAATATACGAGGGGTTTCCCGTGTACTTTTTGACGGAGTATTGGGAAATCATTGCGTATGTCTAAAGAATTCTTAATCATTGAAGCCTGTATTTACCGGTACATATAAAACACTACCTCTAATCGGGTAGCTCTAAAAAGTAAACACCCGCAGTTGGTCGGGTGTTTTACTTAATCGGCATTAATTTTATTTGCGATAGATGATGGTTTCACCACCCTTTACGACATCACCAATTTTCACATTGACGGGAGTGTCGGGGGGTAAGAAAATATCTAAGCGGGAGCCGAACTTAATGAATCCGCTATCGGCTCCTTGCTGAACTACCATTCCTTCTTTGGGGTACATAACGATTCTTCGCGCTACTGCACCGGCAATCTGACGGTATAGAACTGGACCTATGCTCTCGTTTTCAACAACTACGGTAGTACGCTCGTTCAGAGTACTTGATTTTGGATGCCAGGCGACCAAATATTTTCCGGGGTGGTATTTAGCGAATTTTATTTTTCCGCCAATTGGGTATCGGTTTACGTGAACGTTTAGGGGCGACATGAATATGGAGACTTGCAGTCGTTCTCCTTTAAAATATTCGTCTTCAGTAACGTTTTCAATAACGACCACTTTTCCATCTGCTGGCGCAATGACTATATTAGGGTCGGGCTGAATATTGCGTTTAGGATTTCTGAAAAATTGCAGAACCAGAATGTAGATAATGATTGAAAGAATGATCACGGCGTGGGTCAGCCAGTGTCGACCAACAAATTGATACAGCAAAAAATTTATAATTGCCAGTGAGAAGAATGTGGTGGCCAATATTCGGCGACCTTCTGGATGAATACGGATCATAAATGGTAGATGTTAATGTAGAAAAATAGTGCTATTGGTAGCGCAAAGATAAAGCTATCGAGCCGATCAAATGCACCCCCATGTCCGGGCATTATTTTTCCTGAATCTTTAACGCCAGCTTTCCGCTTCATGCGCGATTGGATAAGGTCGCCAAGTGTTGCGGAAATAGCAATCAAACCGGCGGCCATTAGTTTGTGAAGTGTCTCGAAATCACTAAAAAATGGGAATGGCAAAATCATGATTAACATTGCTAGAATACTGCCCCCAACGAAGCCTTCCCACGTTTTTTTTGGTGATATCTTAGGGGCCAAAAGACGCTTGCCAAACTTTTTTCCACTTAGATAGGCGCCGGTGTCGTTAAGCCAAATCGTCATGAATACGAAGAGAAGAAAATATGGTGTGATCCAATCTATTTGCAGGGTATAGACGGCTAGAGCGAAAGGTTGAATTACATATACGCTTTTGATCCAGGCTTTTCTACTTTGTTTGTTTGCGAGCAGACTATATACGGAAGCCAATCCTGAAAGGCTCAGTGTGTATAAAGCAAAATAAGGGAAAATGACACTTAGCCATATTCCTAGCCATACGATCCATAGACTTGCTGGGGGTTTTTTGTATCCGCAGAGGGCGGTTGTTTCCGAAAAACACATAACACTAAAAATGGCAAAAAGGGCCGGGATAAGAGCGGGTAGAAATACGATTGTCCCAACAACGATTAACACATAAATACCTCCAAATAGGCCGCGTTTTATCAATTCACCCATATATGACAAAGCCTTAAGGTATCGTTGTCTTTATGTCTACACATTGCGGTCAACGTAAAGTAAATAGATGTCTTTTGAGGTTCGCTGTGCCGCGGGGTCGTCCAATCCGCTTTTTAAGGGCCCGTGTATGGTGGTTATTTGCGAAGGCATTTCTCCGCCGCTATACCTTGAACGAATTCCCGCAAGCGCTTCATTCAATCGGCGTACAAGTTGGTCACTGTATGCTAGAATGATAAAAACTTCAGGTAGCTCGTGAAGTTTGTTGCCGTGCGTTTGAATGGCGTCAACCATTACTCCACCATTGTAAGAAACTAAATATTCACAATCTGAGAAAAACAAATCGGCGGTCGCTCCGGAGTCTCTATATGAGAAAATTCCGATTTTCTCCGATAAGGTGCGCAAATTACTATTGGGACAGTATAGTGCGTTTAAACCAGTTTCTGCTGCAATATGCCCAATATTTTCGAGGGCATCATCTACATTTTCACAGTAGATGAATTTTCCTCCTGAGGCAGTGAAGTTTTTAGCGAATTCGAGTTCAGGTGATTCAGGCTCTCGGTCGAGGTGTTTACTTTTCTGAGATAAACGCTCTGCCCCCGGACTTTTTTGTTCGTCGGAGGACAGATTGAAAATCTTTTTAAAAATACCTTTCACCTAAGCGTGTTACTTCTATGTTCTCATTCTTTAGTTTCTGGAGTAGAGGGGGTTTCCAGCTCTTCTTCAGGGGTTTTAGCTTCAGTATCTTCGACTTCTTTTTTGTCGAATGGGCGCACACCAAAAACTGACTCTAAATCTTGCTTAAAGATAACCTCTTTTTCGAGCAGTAAATCTGCCAATTTAGAAAGTTTTTCCTTGTGGGTTGTTAACAAGTCAACAGCGCGTTGATATTGCACTTCTATAATATTGCGAACCTCTTCATCTATGATTTGGGCAGTTTTTTCGCTGTAGGGTTTTCCGAAGCCATATTCATTTTGTCCGCTACTATCGTAATAGGTTATGTTTCCGATTTTGGTATTTAGACCATAAACGGTAACCATACTTGTAGCCTGTTTTGTGACTTTTTCAAGGTCGCTTAGGGCTCCAGTGGAAATCTTGTTAAAGATGACTTGTTCCGCAGCTCTGCCTCCAAGTGCGGCGCACATTTCGTCTTGGATTTGGTCCACATTGGTAATTTGCCTTTCCTCGGGCAAGTACCAAGCTGCACCTAGGGATCTTCCTCGCGGCACAATAGTTACCTTTACTAGTGGAGCGGCGTGTTCCAGCATCCAGCTTACGGTTGCGTGTCCAGCTTCGTGATAGGCAATCACCTTTTTCTCATCCGGTGTGATCAGTTTGCTTTTGCGCTCTAAGCCGGCAACAATGCGGTCTACAGCATCGAGGAAATCTTGTTTATCTACGGCCTTTTTATCGCGACGTGCGGCGATAAGGGCCGCTTCATTACAAACATTGGCTATATCTGCTCCACTGAAGCCAGGGGTTTGTTTAGCCAGAAACTTCACGTCTAGACTTTCACTAAGCTTGATTTTTTTCAAGTGAATGTTGAAAATTGCTTCTCTTTCGTTTAAGTCGGGTAAATCAATGTAAATGAGTCGGTCAAATCTACCTGCACGCGTAAGTGCTTTGTCCAAGATGTCTGGCCGGTTAGTAGCCGCCAAAATAATTACGTGTTGATCGCTGTCGAAGCCGTCCATTTCTGTAAGGAGCTGGTTGAGCGTGTTTTCTCTTTCGTCGTTTCCTCCAGAAAAGTTTGATTTTCCACGCGCGCGGCCAATGGCATCAATTTCATCGATAAAGATAATTGCCGGACTTTTCTCTTTAGCTTGTTTGAATAAATCGCGAACTCTGGAAGCTCCCACACCTACAAACATTTCGACGAAGTCACTACCACTCAAAGAGAAAAACGGAACTTGCGATTCGCCAGCAACGGCCTTGGCTAAAAGGGTCTTTCCTGTTCCTGGAGGGCCTGCAAGTAATGCGCCTCGGGGTATTTTGCCTCCTAGGTTGGTGTATTTTTCTGGATTTTTAAGGAAGTTTACAACCTCTTCAACTTCTTCTTTTGCGCCTTCCATACCGGCAACATCCTTGAAGGTTACCTTTACATTTTCG
Source organism: Flavobacteriales bacterium (assembly GCA_007693635.1). Lineage (GTDB taxonomy): Bacteria > Bacteroidota > Bacteroidia > Flavobacteriales > Schleiferiaceae > CSBr16-58. The sequence continues at coordinate 15,331 of REDE01000125.1, forward strand.
TCTTTTTCAAAAAGTTTGGCTTTCGATTTTCCAATATTGAAAATTTGGCCACCACCGCCAGGTCCACCGGCACCCATGCTCATTCTGCGCATGATGAAAAGCCATAGTGCCATAATCAGGAAAATGGGGAGTACCCAAGCTAGGATATCACCCCAGTAGTTTCTTTGTTCTTCGTATTCAATTGGAATGCTTTCACGATCGATTGTAGAATTTCGTTCAAAAAAGCGATCGAGGTCGTCGCGAAATGCGGTATTAGGCATTTCGAATGAGAAGTGTGGACCAGGATTGATGCCCCCTCCAAAAGCGCGCTCAGCTACCTCTTGATACTTGTCTTTCTCTTGCAGTCGATCCTTTTTGATGTACACCTGTATCACCTTTTCGTTGACCACAACCACGCGATCAACGTCGTTGGCTTCCATCATTACGGTGAAGTCACGGAAGGTTGTAGGTCGAGTGCCGCCCTGCATGCTTCCCAAAATTTGCAGCCCGATGAAAAGCAGAAATAAGGCCCCATAAATCCAGTATAGGTTGAATTTGCGCTTAGGGTCGTTGTCGTTCTGGTTTTTGTTTTTCCCGGAAAACTGCTTTTTGAGTCGCTCAATTTGCTCTTTTTCCTTATTTGATTTCTCGTTGCTCATTGTTGCTTTATTACTGCACGTTAAGGTGCCTAAGTTCAATTAGTATTTTGTCTCCAGACGCTCTGCGGGCGCGTCTCCCCATAAACTTTCTAAATCGTAGAATGTTCGCGTTTCTCGTTGAAATACATGAACAACAATCGATACATAATCCATAAGTACCCACTCTGATTGTTCTTTTCCTTCAACGTGCCAAGGTCTTTCCTGAATCTGCTCTCGGGTTCGTCTTTCAACTGAATCCGCAATGGCAGAAACATGAGTGTTTGAGGTTCCTTCACAAATGATGAAATAGTCGCAAACTGCGTTTTCTATCTCTGATAAATCCAAGGTTACAATTTCCAATCCTTTGGCGTCCATTATTCCTTCTAATACTTCATGAAGAAGCGGGGTGCTGCTGTAGTTTTCCATTCTAAAATTTAGTGTGCTAAAAAAATAGCACTTTGTGTGCGAATCATTTTAATCGACATCGTTCCTTTGTGCTTTCAAACTATGAGTAATTTACCCTGGGGCATCATACATATAGACGAATGCGCAAGTACGAATGAAGAGGCGCAAAAATACGTCATTTATAACACTTTCAAGCACCCTTTGGTTTTCGTCGCTCAGCATCAAACTTTAGGCCGCGGACAATCGGGGAGTGTTTGGTATGACGAACCGGGTAAGAATATTTTATGTTCGCTGTTATTACCGACAACGAACCTGACAATTAGGCAGCTTCCGTTGCTGAATATGCTTTTGAGTTCGGCGCTTGTCAATGCTTTGCAAAGGGTTTTGTCTGCGCCTGTTGCAATGAAATGGCCTAATGATATTCTTTTAAATGGCTATAAAATAGGAGGTGTGCTAATGGAAACTTCACTGCAAGGGTCCAAAATTCATCACGTGATTTTCGGTTTTGGAATCAATGTCGATTACGCGCCTGAAAAAGTATCTGAGGCCATGGCTCTCCGTAATTTTATGCCGGATACACCAAAAAATGACGTTCTTTTAACAAAAGTTTTAGAAGTTGTTCGACGGCAATACGACGAAAATGCTGCGATTGATCATGCGCACGAGAAATATGAATCCTTGTTAGCGGGTCTTAAACAGTGGGTTTTTTTTCGTCATCAAGGTGTTTTGAAAAAGGCTTTTTTTCACGGTGTCGACGAGGCTGGGCGAGCTCGGATTCAATGGGAGCATGAATCCGAGATCGTGTTGTACCAGCAAAAAGAAATTTCTTGGGATTACGAATTGAATCGCAGACTTATTTTTTGAATGAGCTTGTCGATAAATGTTTGCAAAGGCTTTTTAATCATCATTTGCATCATGGGATTGAAATCCCCCTCAAAGCTAAACCATGCATCGGTGCCATTAGGCGTTTTATCAAGGTGTAAAACCAAATCAAAGTCTAGTTTCGAGCTGGCAGCTGTGAGTACAATGCGCTCGTGCGGTATGCTTTCTTTGTTCACCAATCGGATATGTGGCACGCCTTTCATTCCAAATACAAACGAGCTATCGTCGAATTCGAAATGCTCAACATCGTCGGGCATAATTTCGCGGTAATTGTTAAATGACCCGGTTAGAAAATCGTAAACGACTTCCGGACTTACCGAACAGTGTACTTTTTCAGATTCTAGTTGCATCTTATTTTTTTGAGGCGCAAGATACATTCATGGATGCAAATATTCGGTGATTGTTTTTTCACAATCATTTATTACAGGCTTGATATCTTTTATGCTGATTGGTTGTTGCGATGTACCTTCGTCCTTTATTTAACATAGTCATGAGTAACGAACACTTGAGTATAGCTCAACTTCAGCAGCAAATCGAATCGTATCTTCAACTTGGAAGTACAAATGTCATTTTCAATTATCAAGACAAAGGGGGTGAGAAGTTGCGTTTGGACGTAATTACCGTTAATCCTCGTCATGAACAAAGTTTTTTGTTTCACAGCGAGTACGGATTTGACAAAATTGATGCTCTAAGAAAAGTTTTAGACTACGTTCAAAATTATCGTTCACGAGATAATTCGTATACCATTCAGTGGAGTGTTCGTGGTGAAAATGAGCTGCATACCAGTTATTTTCGTGCACGAGATATCGTAGAAGCAATTGAAAAGCTGCACTACGGACGAGATGCTAATTCGTTGGTTATTTTCAGCGTTGTTTTAAATCCAATTTCCTAAGGATATGTCGAGTCGAATAGCTGTATTTCCCGGTTCGTTTGATCCAATAACCAAGGGGCATTTTGATATTATTTCGCGTGCGTTGCCCATTTTCGATAAAATTATTATCGCTGTTGGACACAATGCTGCAAAGTCCTATATGTTCGATTTGGAAAAGCGACTGGCGCTGATTCAACACGTTTTTTCTGATGAACCGCGTATTTCGGTGGAGAGTTATCACGGGCTCACTGTTGATTTTTGCGAACAAAAAGGCGCTCAGTTCATTTTACGCGGATTGCGTAATCCGGCAGATTTTGAGTTTGAAAAGGCTATTGCACAAACGAATCGTCAACTCAATACATCTATTGAGACAGTCTTTTTGCTCACCGCGGCTAGATACGCATATATCAGCTCCAGTATTGTGCGCGATGTTTATCGGCACGGCGGTGATTATCGGGATTTGGTTCCTAGTGGCGTTGATTTAGATAAGTAAATCGCGAATAATCTGAAAGCTGTTATTGAGCTTCTCTTGTAATTCTGGGCCTTTTGATACCCAGCAGACTTTTTCTATACCCTCCTCAGCTTGGGCAATGAATTCCTTTTCGTTGGAATGCATTTTAAACCAGTAGGTTTTCTTTAAAATTGGAGTGCCATTAATCTCGTACGTGTGGAAAGAAATCCGACTATTTTCGTCAGTGATTCTTAAACTGGAAATGCCACATTCTTCCTCAACCTCCCTCAATGCCGTTGATCGCTCATCTTCGCCGGGCTCCATTTTCCCTTTTGGTAAATCCCATTTTCCCAGTCTGTATATCATTAATATTTGACCTGAATTATTTTTCACAACTCCTCCTGCAGCTTCAATGATTAAGAAGTTTGACGAAAAATCTTCAAATGCTTCCAGTGGGTCATCGTTGTATATGCTGTAGGTTAGGGGTGTTTTGGCCGATTTAAGTTGCTCATAAAGAGATTCCCACGGAAAGTCATTGTGGTAGGCTATGGAAGAATTGACTTGTCGGTCAAAGTTTTTATCAAAAATGAGTTTACTGAGATGGATGTTTACTTTGTGCATATTTTTGCGCTATGGAAAATACAATTAACTACAACCGCGAAGATACAGCTAAACAAGTAGCTGCTCATTTATTAAGAATCGAGGCAATCAAACTGCGCCCTAAGGATCCGTTTACTTGGGCAAGTGGCTGGAAGTCGCCGATTTATTGTGATAACCGTTTGGCTTTATCCTTTCCCAGCGTTCGATCGTTTATTTGTGCGAGAATGGTGGAGGTGATTAAGAATGACTTCAAAAACGTTGAGGTTATTGCGGGCGTAGCAACGGGCGCTATTGCTATTGGGGTTTTGGTTGCCGATGCGCTCAATCTCCCATTTGTTTACGTGCGTCCCGAAGCCAAGTCACACGGCAGAAAAAATCAGATAGAAGGTACGTTTGAGGCAGGAAAGCGGGTTTTGGTTATTGAAGATTTGATCAGTACGGGAAAGAGCAGCTTGCTTGCTGTGGAGGCTTTGCGAGTAGCTGAAGCAGATATAATTGGAATGTTGGCTATTTTTACTTACGAATTTGACCAAGCAGCGGCCAATATGTCTTTAGCAAATTGTCAGCTCACAACGCTTTCTACCTATTCTCACCTAATAGCGGAGGCTGAAAAACAAGGTTATGTATCGGCTGAGGATATGGATACGCTGGCATACTGGCGAAAATCTCCAGATACTTGGCTGGGTTAATTCGCAAAGTATGGCTCGTTAAATAATTTTTTAGATATGTGGCTCAACTTTATTTGCGTTTTTTGCGAAGGAGTTGTTAATTTGCTAATAACTAAATAATAACTAAATTTTAACAACTGTTTTAGAACAGTGCAAACTACATCTTATGCAAATCAAATTCGCAAATTTTTGGTCTACTTTGGTATTTGTCATTGCTTTTTCCCTTCCATCGGTTGCTCAGCTAGGGGATGACGAAATCAATTACGACACCCGTGTTAAAAATGCCTTGGAGGAAGCCGACTTGAAATATTCCATTGCAGATAATGGGAATTTTAAATTGGTTTTTGAGCTTGACAGTAAGCGTACTCAATTGGTAATTATCAAATCGGGAACTTTTGAATATGGTGGTATGGAAATTCGTGAGATTATTTCCATCGCGGCCAAGTCGGACAACAAAAAGTTTTTTAAGCGTGATTTGCTTTTTGATGTTTTGGAACGAAACGAAACTTATAAATTGGGCGCTTGGCAGATTGATGGGGGTGAGGCACCTTACTTTCTTGAGTTTAGCATAAAAATTAGCGCGAATGCCAATCCTGATGTTTTGAAACAAGTTTTATTTCTAGCATCTAAAGTCGCCGATGAACTTGAAGAGGAGTTATCTGGTGATGCTGACGAGTATTAATACGATTTGTAAAAGTCAAAAAAAACACCCGAAGATTTTTCCTCGGGTGTTTTTTTTTGACTAAAATTCTAGTTTCTTAAGCGATGCTTACTTCGTCGTTTAAGTAGACATCTTGAATGGCGTTGAGTAAAGCAATACCTTCGTTCATGTCTTTCTGGAATGCTTTACGACCTGAAATCAAGCCCTGACCTCCAGCGCGTTTGTTTACAACGGCAGTGGTTACAGCTTCTGCAAGGTCAGAGGCGCCGCGAGATTCTCCTCCTGAGTTGATGAGACCTGCACGTCCCATGTAGCAGTTGGCGACTTGATAGCGACAAAGATCAATGGGGTTATCGGAACTCAACTGCGAGTACATGCGTTCGTCAATTTTTCCGTATGAACCACCTTTCGAGGCTACTGCTTTGTAGCCACCGTTATTGGTGGGTAATTTTTGTTTGATGATGTCGGCTTGGATGGTTACTCCTAAATGGTTAGCTTGACCAGTTAGGTCAGCGGCTGCGTGGTAATCTACACCGTCTACTTTAAATCCGTTGTTGCGGGTGTAGCACCATAGAATAGTAGCCATGCCTAATTCGTGTGCGTATTCAAAAGCTTCGGCGACTTCAATAATCTGACGATTGGAGTCTTCCGATCCGAAATAGATTGTAGCTCCTACTGCCGCTGCTCCCATATTCCAAGCTTCTTCGATACTTCCGAAAGAAATTTGCTCAAAAGAATTGGGGTAGGATATAAGTTCGTTATGGTTAATCTTTACGATAAACGGAATCTTGTGAGCGTATTTACGAGCAACAGAGGCGAGCACACCAAAGGTTGAAGCAACACCGTTACAACCACCCTCAATGGCTAGTTTAACGATATTTTCCGGATCAAAATATATCGGGTTTTTTGCAAATGAAGCACCTGCTGAATGTTCAATTCCTTGGTCAACAGGTAGGATGGATAGATAACCAGTGTTCGCCAAACGACCATGACCATAAAGCTGTTGTAGGCTTCGCATGGTTTGAATATTCCGGTTTGTAGGAGCGAAAATTCGATCCACAAAATCTGAACCTGGAAGGTGAATGGAGTTTTTGTCGATGGTTGAACATTTGTGTTCTAGCAAACTAGCACGTTCGCCTAACAAATCAGCTATTTCAGTGTACGTCATGGTTTTGTTTTTATCAGGTTTTCCGAGGCAAAAATAGTCCTAACTCACGAATTTACAATTTTTATTTGCCGGCTTTTTTATCTAATCCGTTATTTGTTATAAAAAAAGCGACCTAATCTTTCAGGTCGCTTTTTTATTGAAAATCACTAGAATTTATTTTCGAATTAAACGGACGTTGTACTTGTTATCGATTCTGAGTATATAAACTCCTGTAGGGAAATCGACGAGTTGAATTTGATTATTCACAATTGTACCTGTTTGAACAATCTTTCCATCGCTTGCAAGGATGCTGAAAGGAGTCGAATCTCTCAAATCGGACTCAATGCTAACGTGATTTTCAGCTGGATTGGGGAAAACTTTGATGCTTTGTTTATCGAAATTCAAGACTGACGCAATTTGACCGCCGAAGATTTCAAACTTTCTGTATTCATCAAATCCATCTTCAATGATCAATTCTATTTCTGTTAGCATCCAGTTGGGGTCGTAGCTGATGTTTCTTTTTTCAGCGTAAACAACATCAAACTGCTGATTGATTTCGTCATACATGGAGCTTTCATAGAGGGTTTCGTTGTTTTGAGTATCGAAACTCAAACTGTCTTTTTCGAAGGGCATCGTACCGATTCCGGAAGGATCGGCTACTTCACTGACAAGTGAAATAATGCGGTTTTGTCCATCTACGAGAATATTGAAGAATGTGGTGTCGTTCAGTGGTGAGCCGGGGCCACTGCCTTCTGCAGCGTAGAGTCGGTAGTTGTTTCCCGCCTGACTAATCGTGCCTATCTTTTGAAAGTCAATCCACGTGAAAAGGTTGATTTGTATTTTGGCATTTGACGGAATTTCCAAAGAAGTATTTCCCAAGATTCTTGGTGTGTAGGAGGGAAGGGTGAAACTTACTAAATCGTTGATGATGGGAAAATACCCTAAGTCCCATTCTAAGTCTACGAATTGAAAAAACGGAGCTACTGATCCCGTGCCCATTGCGTCGACCTCAAGGGTAACAGAACGCTCCTTACCATTTTGGTAAGTCAAGCCCGTAGCGCGTAAACCCAGTTCCCAGTTTCCTCCAAAATTTGAGTACAGACTTAGTGTGTCTAAAAGGTCATTGCTATTGAAGCGGTACGTTATTGAATCTCCGAAAGAGAAATTGCCATTGAAGTAGTTTTTTACAGTTTGTATGCGTCCTCCACTGGTATAGGTGATGTCGTAGCGTTCTTGTTCCACCCAATTATTTCCGTCTCGAAGATCTAAGCGTTCAGTGATTAGCTGATTATTTGAGTTATATACAAGTACTCTACGACTTCTTTGACCGCTGAAATCGTTTGCTACCGGGTTGTAGTCATAAATTCTTTCTTCGGTAACGCGTAATTCATTGCTAAATCCTGAAAATGAGTAGCCATAAGCTCTTAGTGGTTCATAGGGCATTGCTTGATCAAATTTCTCGTGCTCAATAATGGAGTCTATTTGATATTTCAAAGCTTCTGTAACCATTGTAGGCGTGCCTGATGAGTGCTGACCTCGAGCCTGCAGTGGTTGGCTTACCCTTGGTTTTTCAAATTTGTCAATGATCTGTTGTGCAATATCCAGCCCTCTTTGTGCCATTGTTGAGAAGGAAAAGGAAAGCGCTACAAGTACGAATGTTAGGTGTTTTTTCATTGTTTGGTTGATTATAAAATGTGCGCAAAATTACGACGGTATTCGAATATTAAATAGGTTTCAAACTTAGATTATTTATTACAGTTTATGCGCGAAAAAAAGCCAGTCAGCAAAAAAAATGTATTTAACTAGGAGGTTAATATTCGTGGCAGTAGATTTGAATCCGTATTTGAAAACCTGAGATCTTAATAAATAATGCTATGTCGAGAATATTAATTGCTGAGGATGAGATAGCCATTCGCAATGTGTTGGTGAATATCCTCAAGGATGAAAACAGCACATTTGTGGTTGATACAGCAGAAAATGGTCGTATTGCAGTGGATAAGTTGCGCGAAAATGAGTATGACTTGCTCATTTGTGATATCAAGATGCCGGAGCTTGACGGCGTAGATGTTTTGGAGCGCATTCCAATGATAAGTCCAGATACCGCAGTAGTAATGATCACCGGTCATGGCGATGTAGAGCTGGCTGTGCATTGCATGCGAATGGGGGCCTTTGACTTCATTTCTAAACCACCTGATTTGAACCGTCTGCTTACTACTGTCCGCAATGCTCTGGATCGACAGTCGCTAAAGGTGGAAAATAAAATTCTGCGTAAAAAGGTTAAGAGTGCGTACACAATGATTGGTGTATCTGAAGCTTTAGAGCGCATTCGGAATATGATTGACAAAATCGCACCTACCGATGCTCGAGTTTTGATTACTGGATCGAATGGAACTGGGAAGGAGTTAGTCGCGCACGCAATTCACTCGCAAAGCGATCGCAGCTCATCACCTTTAATTGAAGTCAATTGTGCCGCTATTCCCTCTGAGCTAATTGAAAGTGAACTTTTCGGACACAAAAAAGGCGCCTTTACCTCTGCGGTGAAGGATCGAAAAGGGAAATTTGAGTTGGCCTCTGGCGGCACTCTATTTCTTGATGAGATTGGAGATATGAGTCTATCTGCCCAAGCAAAGGTTCTGCGAGCACTTCAGGAAGGTAAAATCACTCCAGTTGGCGGTGATAAATCCATTAACGTCGATGTTCGAGTTCTGGCAGCTACCAATAAGGATCTTCGTAAGGAAATTGAAGCGGGACGTTTTAGAGAAGATTTGTATCATCGATTGGCGGTTATTCTTATTCATGTCCCTTCCCTAGACGATCGGAAGGAGGATATTCCGCTTTTGGTTGAGCATTTTTCTTATCAGCTGCAAGAAGGAGGTATGGCCCCCAAAAGTTTTTCGAAAACGGCAATTGAAAACTTGCAGTCAAGATCCTGGACGGGTAATATAAGGCAACTTCGCAACGTAGTTGAGCGACTGATGATTCTTGGTGGGGACGAAATTTCGGCTCAGGATGTCGAGGATTTTGGCTAAACAATTAACTTTTCTACATACCGCGAATTGAGGAGGCTAAGGGCTCCCATATATTTTATATGGAAGGTCAGCATGTCACCAACTTTGTAAGATCTCAGACTTTTTCCTAAATCTAAAATGAGCATATCGCTGCTTGCACCTATCACCTTTAATTTTTTGTCTTTGGGGGACAAATAATCGGGTGAAATATCTAAAAGCCCTATGTCAACAATCACCCGGAATGAAGTCTTACCGTAGTCTTCTTCATTGATTGTATATTGTTCTCCAGAAGGATTTTCTTCTAGTTGACCCATAGGAACAATGGGCTTTTCGCTTATTTCTATTATTTCAGCGCAGAGTTCAAAAACATCTGCGTGCATTCCCTTTATGGTTTTATTATTGAAAAGGTTGTTTCCGAAGAATAAACTTTCACCAATGCGGAAATGATTAATTCCTCGAGGGAGTCTTCTGCTTAACAATAACGGTAAAACAACGCTAGTGCCTCCAGTAACCCACGGGATTTCAGTATTGAACTTGGCTTCAATCAATTGCTTGTAAAGACTTAATTGTATTAGTTTGTCCTCAGAAGGCATTACCCCATGCATGCAGTTTAGATTGCTGCCTATGCCCACCACTTTGATGTTGGGGAGTTCAAAAACCTGTGCGTAAAAATCGATTAGGTTTTCACCAAGTACGCCCTCGCGCAGATCGCCGAGTTCAATCATTATGATAACTCGGTGGATTTTATTTTGTCTTTGCGCCTCCTCAGAAAGGAGGGTTAAGGTGTGTAATTCAGTATTGAAACTCACATCGGCAAAGCTTACAACCCTTGGGATACTTCGCTTTGCCGGGGGTTTTATGTATACGGTATTTACGCTTGAATCAATTTTTTTGATTGCCTCAAGATTGCTGATTCTCGAATCGCATATCTCTTTTATTCCTAGGTTAACCAAAAGATGAAGAAGCTCTTTGTTGCCACATAAGAGCTTTGAAACTACTGCCCACTCAATGGCATTCTTGCCGAACAGCTCTTTGAGAAAAAGATAATTGGTTTTTAGTTTTTTTCGATAAATCTTTAGTTGTGCCATTTGGTTTGTCTTAATTTACAATGTGTCTGGGTAAATGCTCGGGCAGCCTTGTTAAGAGCTCATAATTTAGTTGATTGGAAAATTCTCCAAATGAAGCAACCGTGATTTCTTGGTCGTTTTGGTATCCAATAAGCACGGCTTCATCACCAGCTTGAGCCTTGCTAATATCGGAAATATCTATGGTAGTTCCATTCATGTTTACGGTGCCAATAACAGGAACTCTTTCGCCATGAACTAAAACGCGTCCTTTGTTGCTCAAGCTGCGGAAAAATCCGTGTGAATAACCAACAGGCAGCGTTGCTATTCTCATATTTTTGTGCGCCATAAAGCTGTTTCCGTAGCCAATGTATTCCCCAGTCTTTACATTTTTGATGTCCATGATTTGTGTTTTCCAAGAAATCACACGTTTCAACGGGCTTGTTTTTAGGCTTTTCGCTCCGCAATATTCGATAAAAATTTCCGGACTAGGCCAAAATCCGTACTGCATAATACCCACGCGAACTAAATCATAGCGAGTATCGGGGTAGCGTACCAAAGCTGCAGAGCAAGCCAAGTGTTTTAAGTAACCTTTGAATCCGTTTTCAATTAATAGTTGGTCGGCTTTTTTGAAATTCTGTCTTTGCTTTTTAATGCGCAAATAATTCCCGATACTCTCAGCGCCGGCAAGATGCGAGCAAAGTCCAACGACTTCGAGGTGCTCGAGATGCGCCTTAACTATTTCCAGAATCCCCGGTAGTTCACTGATGCTAAATCCAGTTCGGTTTAGTCCGGTTTCAACTTCTATGTGGATTTTAGCTTTTTTATTAAGCTGTTTTGCAATTGATATGGCTTTTTCAAGTCGTTCTTTCGAAAAACAGAAAAACGAGACATCGTGCGCAATTACCCAGTCAAAATTACTAGGCGCAATTTGCCCCATAATCATAATTCCGCTATTTTTTTTCGATGAATGGTATACTCTGTAGGCCTCATCGTCGCTAAAAACGGAGAAGTGATTGACTCCACATCGTTCTGCTAGTGGAACAAAGATTTCTATACCGTGTCCGTAGGCATTTCCTTTTACGACAGAGGATAGTATTGTTTGTTTCTTTCCGAGTAACCTTCTAATAAACGTGTAATTTGCGTTTAGCGCTTTTTCGCTTATTTCTATTTTCGAGGTGCCGTTCATGATGATTGATTGATTGTTCTTTTGGCAATTTCATAAAACATTTTCACACCTGTGCTTAATATGTCATCGGGGAAATTGTAGGTGGGGTGGTGAAGGACTGGGGTGTCTGTTCCACTACCTAAGCAAAATAGCCCGCCTTTTCGGTTTTTCAATAGCTCACCCACATCTTCGCTCCAACGCGTTGGGGATTCCATGATGCTGTATTGTAAATTTAGTGCTTTTGCCGCTTCAATGATATTGTCTACTTCCTTATCAGTATTGTGCACTGCAGCGAAATCTTCGGTTGTTTCAAATTCAATATGTACTCCATGAACTTTAGCAATAGCCTTGCATTTCTGCTTTAATTCATGAACGAGCTCTTGGAGTCTGTGGTCGGTTTCTGCTCGAATGGTCAAAGCTGCGTTAGCCCAACCAGGAGTTGTGCCAAATGCGGGTTCTCCCAGTTGAAGGTGCACAAGTGTGGAGACTTCCAGTTGTTTGTTGAGTGTTCGTTCAAATTGCCAAATATCTAAATATTGGTTAATTACTGGTAGTGGAGACGTCCCGGCATAGGGTTCGGCGGCATGACTGGAAGCGCCACGAAGTCTCAGCCAAATACCTGTTGAGGCCATGCACATACTGCCTTTTTTGACCATTATTTCTGATTTAGGGTGCTCGGGCAAATTGTGAAGAGCAAAAACATAGTCCGGATTAAATTCCTCGAAGGTTTCGTTTTTCAGAACGAGTCGTGCGCCTTCGCCAGTTTCTTCTGCAGGCTGAAATAGCAGTGCTATACAGGCTTCTTTTAACGGTTCGCGTTCAATAAGCAGACCCAAGCCGCATATCATTGCCATGTGACCGTCGTGGCCGCATTTGTGACTTGTACCAGGATTTTCACTAGCATAGGAGAGCTCACTATTGGCCTCTTCAATGGGTAAGGCGTCCAGCTCGGCGCGGAAAACAATGCGTTTTTTGTTTGTTTTGTTTTTTTGAATGAGTAAAACCCCAGCTCCTCCAATTCCGGTATGAATGTCAAACGACGGAAGGTGATTTTCAGCCCACGTACTTATAATCTCTGCAGTTTCTTTTTCTTCATGACTGCGATTAGGGTGTTGGTGAAGTCGATGTCGCAGTTGGGTGATTTCTTGGAGTTCATTTTCTTTTAAATTCATGGATTCCATCTCATTTCCAGGTACTTATTAGTGAATCCAAGTTTTTCATAGAGTTTACGCGCCGGATTATCAGGCTCTACGTGTAGTGCAACCCCTCCATTGGCGTTTTTCAACGCCTCGTTCATTAGTAATTTCCCAACGCCTTTGCCTCTTTGATTTTTATCAACGGCGATGTAAACCAAGATGTTTGCCGGTATATAACCGTTCATTCCTGTATGGTTAACAATGGTAGCTCCAGCCAGTTTGCCTTCTTCATAGGCAATTACAACGTAGCCTCCCAAGCCTTGTCCCTTTCCGAGGGCAAAGTTTAGGCAGGCTGCAATCTGGTGTTTGGGATCGCCGTATTGGTCTAGATTTTCGAATAAAAAGTTGATGATTTCATCTTCGGAGAATGCCCAATCGGATAGATTCCTAGCGTTGAGAAGTTGTATTTGCATATTTGGATTTTCTTAAAACCGCAAGATACAAAATACGGAAGGCTTAGGCAAATTCTCTACTCGGTCAGTGCTTTTTTGTAGCGTTCAAGTGCGCGTTCACGAGCAAATTTATGGTCCACGATTGGTTTAGGGTAGGCTGAGGTCCCCCATTCACGAATGTGTTTTTTTATGTAGGTGTTGTTAGGGTCAAACTTTTCTGCTTGGGTTGTGGGGTTGAAAACCCGGAAATAAGGAGCGGCATCATTACCACATCCCGCTGCCCACTGCCATCCTCCAACATTAGCTGATAAATCGAAATCTAGCAATTTTTCAGCGAAATATCTTTCCCCCCAACGCCAATCAATTAATAGATGCTTCGTGAGAAAGCTGGCGACAACCATTCGTACTCGGTTGTGCATATAGCCTGTTGTGTTGAGTTCTCGCATACCGGCATCGACTAGTGGATAGCCGGTTTTGCCTTCACACCATGCTTTGAAATGATTTTCGTTGTTGTCCCATTGAATTCTATCGTACTTTGGTTTAATAGCCCGATTTACACACTCCGGGAAGTGATACAAGGTCATTTGATAAAAGTCACGCCAGATTAATTCGCTGAGATATACTTGGTTTTTATGAATGGCAGCGCGCACTAAGCTGCGTATGCTAATGGTCCCGAAACGAAGGTGAACACTCAGACGGCTTGTTCCGTTGATCGAAGGTGTGTCTCTGGTTTCGTGATAGTTATTTAGAATTTGACTTTTTAGTTTGTTGTCTGGGAAATTGGCATGTTCTGACTGTCTAAATCCCATTTCGGTTAGAGATGGGATTTGCATTTTTTCAAGTTTAGCAAACGAACTGAAGTCTACCTTAAATTCTCGATAGTGATCTTCGGTAAGCAGAGACTCCCAAGCTTTCCTGTAAGGTGTAAATACGGTGTAAGTCCCCCCATCTTTTTTCACAACCTCCGATTTCTCAAAAATCACTTGGTCTTTATATCCAGTGAATTTCACGTTTTTTGATGACAAAAAATCGTAGACTTCTTTATCGCGTTTTTTTGCGTATGGCTCATAGTCGCGCACGGCCGATACTGATACAACCGGATAACTTTCGGTAAGATTCTTCCAGATATCTAAGGGTTTGCCGTATTTGACTACTAGACTGCTTCCATGTTCTTCCAATTTGTTCTTCATGAGTTGCAGTTGCTCGTGGATGAACTGAACTCTCAAATCGTGTTTGTCTTCAAGCTTATCCAGAATATCTGTATCGAAAATAAATAAGCCAACAATTGGTGTATTTAATTTGGCTGCTTCGTGCAGCGCGCGGTGGTCTTCGAGCCTTAAATCGCGTCTAAACCAATGGATATGGATGCTCACGATGATATAAGTTTATTGGGGTCTAGCATAGGGCATTTCAGCGACTTTCTTGACGGAGTAGTAGGCATCAAGTCCGCTTACAACGGCTGATTCGAGTGTTTCATGGAGGATTTCTCCCCTAGGAGATACAGCTTCTTCTCTGACATAAATGTCCAAAACTTCTCCGATTAAAAGTCGTGTTTGATTACTCGAAATTATGAGTTCTTCCCTAAACTCAAGAGCCATTTGCAGCGGGGATTCTTCTACAAATGGTGCTTCAAAATCATTCCTATATTTCTCATTAAATCCACAAGCTTCAAACTCCGAAACGTTCTCAGGATAATTGGCTGAAGTCATGTGTGCAGCTCCCAAAATATCTTGACTTACAATATTCAGCGTATAGATTTTACTTCTGTGAATGTTTTGCAGCGTGTGACGCTCAACGGTGTCTGGGCGAAAGATCATTCCAAGGAGCATGGGATTTGCTCCAATGTGGACAATAGAGTTAAATATTGCGAGATTTGTTCCCAGAGGTCCTTTGGTTCCAACGAGGAAGGGGCTTCGCATACCCGAGAGGGTGTTGCCGAAAGTGACGCGAGTAAATCGCTCCATTTCGGCAACATCTTTAGCTGTATATCTAGAAAACGCCATGATTCTATTTTAGATTTGACATCCCTCCGTCGATATGCATCGTTTGTCCGGTTATCCAACTCCCTTCTTCGCTGATAAGGAATTTTGCCATAGCCGCTAAATGTTTAGGCGAGCCTACTTTTTTCAGGGGATGTCTTTCCGCTGCTGCTTCTTTTTTGCGATCATTTCCCAGTAGACCGCTTGCCATTGGGGTGTCGGTAAGAGATGGCGCGATGATATTGAAGCGTACTTTTGGCGCATACTCAGCGGCCAATGACCGCATAAGACCCTCAACGGCACCTTTGGCAGAAGCAACAGAAGCGTGAAAAGCCATTCCTGTATTAACCGCTACCGTTGAGAAAGCAACCACCGATGCATTTCCAGACTTGCGTAGAGCTGGCATGGCTTGCTGTAGAACTTTCACTAATCCGTAAAAGTTGATTTCCATATCGGTGCGGTATGCGTCTAAGGCTAAGCGATCAAAAGGTTTGAGATTGATGCTGCCCGGACAGTATACGAGTGCGTCTAAGGTTTCGGGTAAGGAAAGACTGAAGCCATTATCTGTTACGTCGACGGTTTGTATGTGTAGCCCGGCAGGCATGGAAGAAAAGCCATTTCTGTTGGCAACGTATATTTCCGTGTTTTCCTGCTGACTTAATAGATGGAGGAGTTCTTCTCCAACTCCCGAGTTTCCTCCGATAATAAGAACGTTCATTTTGGTGTTGTTTTAATTAAATAAACCGCGATTTTGCGCAATTATTTAGCGTCTACGTGGCGGAAAAATTCTTCGCGATTTTTCACGTCCTCAAATGCGCCGCTGAAATGCGAAGTTACGGTCGATGATTGTCCGTCTTCTATTCCGCGGGTAATTACACAGAAGTGTTCTGCTTCAACCACTACGGCCACATCTTGGGTGTTAAGAACCTCTTTAAGCTCTTGTGCAATTTGCTCGGTTAGACGTTCTTGTACTTGTGGTCTCTTGGCAAAATATCGGACAATTCGGTTGATTTTGCTCAGTCCGATTACATGGCCATTGCTGATGTATGCAACGTGAACTTTACCGATGATTGGAACAAGGTGATGTTCGCAATATGAGTGAAGGGTGATGTTTCGCTCCACAAGCATTCGGTTGTAGCCATAACTGTTGGCAAACATTTGTGCGTTGGGTTTATTCTCCGGATTTAGACCAGAGAATATTTCCTTCACGTACATTTTCGCAACTCGGTATGGTGTGTTTCGAAGACTGTCATCGGTTAAATCTAAACCTAAGATGGTAAGGATGTCGGCGACTTTGTCGGCAATTTGATCTATTTTTTCATCATCAGAAAGGTCGAATGCATTTGGCAGCATAGGGGTTTCGATCTTTCCGTTGAAGATGTGGTCGTCTATTACATCCATCATGTTTGTGTGTCCGTTGAGTCCGTTTTTACTCGCCAACTTCGACGAAATTTCTTGGGGTTTCATATAAGGTGACTTTTAGTGTTAATGAATTTGGTATATGTTTGCGAAGTCGCTCCCATATGACCACGGCAATATATTCGGCGGTTGGGTTAAGGTTTTTGAAATCTTCGGTTTGCAAGTTGAGGTTTTTATGATCATAACGATCTTCCACCTCTTTTTTGATGAGATCTTTTAGCCATTTCATGTCTACGACATAGCCGGTTTTGGGATCTATTTCGCCACGTACACTTACGATTAATTCGTAGTTGTGTCCGTGATAAAATTCGTTGTTGCACAATCCAAATATTTCCGCGTTTTCGGCTTCTGATAATTCAGGATTATTCAGACGATGTGCAGCATTAAAATGCGCTTTTCTACTTACTGTAACTAGCATTTTTTTTAAACTTTGGTTATACAAATCGTCGCGAGTTGCACTTGACCTCAAATAATATTCAAGGTTTCTGGTTCGGTTTACTGATCTTACAGACTGTTGGAGTCGGTTTATTTTTCGACGGATACTTCCTTTAGAAATTGATCAAAAACAATTTTAAACCACTCCGTGTAGTGCGACGGATTTTTGTGGATGTCGTTTTCGATTTCTGAAAGTGACATCCACTTCCAGTTTTCAACTTCTTCCGGATTTATGACAGGAACGGTATTGTTTTCAACGCGACCGATAAAGACGTGATCGAACTCATGTTCGATTAAGTCGTTGTCGAACTTCGCTTTGTAAGTAAAAGAAAACGCTGGATTTAAACTGCAGGTAAATCCCATTTCTTCATTGAGACGACGTAGTGATGCTTGGTGTGGTGTTTCTCCATCTCTTGGGTGTGTACAGCACGTATTTGTCCAAAGCCCACCGCTGTGATACTTGCTGAAAGCTCTTTGTTGAAGCATCAGCTCGTTGTTTTCGTTTAGTACAAATACACTGATGGCTCTATGAAGTAGACCTTTTTCATGGGCTTCCATTTTCTCCATCAGTCCGAGCGGATTGTCGCGCTCATCGACCAGGATAACGTATTCAGACATGTTGTTTATTTAAAGTGCATTAAAACTATGGCGCAGGTAAGAGCTGAGTAGAAGTCGGTATTTTTTACGATTGGGTATTCGGACGCGTTCTTGCAATATCACGTTTGGCTCTAGACCTTTTATTCTTTGAAACAAGGCGTAGTAGTAAACGTAGGCTACATAAACACCAAATCTCACACCTCTGGGTAATTGTTTTATTCCCTCAAAACCTGCTTTGAAATCTATTTCAATATCTCGTTCAATTTCAATTTTGGTCTGGGCATCAAAATTTTTCATGTCAATCCCCGGGAAATACACTCTACCCAATTGAAAGTAATCGGCGTGCAAGTCACGCAAAAAGTTTATTTTTTGAAACGCGCTTCCCAACTTCATGGCGGAGAACTTTAATTCTTCATACCGGTCTTTGTCGCCTTCTAAAAATACGCTTAGACACATCAAACCTACCACTTCGGCAGAACCTAAGATGTAATCTTCGTAACCATTCAAATCGTAGGACTGCTTTGATAAATCCATGCGCATGGATTTCAAAAAAGTTCGTATATTTTCGTGATCGATATTATATGTATTTACCGCCCACTGGAACGATTGAAGAATGGGATTTAAACTAATTCCTCTATCTATTGCGTCAAAAGTGTCTTTTTCAAATTCATCTAGCAAATTTTCTTTCGGAAACTCATGGAACGTGTCCACAATTTCGTCTGCCAATCTTACAAATCCGTAAATCGCGTAAATGCCTTCATGAAACTTTTTGTCTAAACAATATATTCCCAACGAGAATGAGGTAGAATATACGTTAGTCACCATTTTCGAGGTCGAAGCAGATACCTTGTTATACAGATGTTGCATAGCTTGATGATATTTGATGAATGTTAAACAGTGACAGTCGTGTTTTGTTTCAAATTCCAGTTAAAATCTTTAACGATTTCATCACCCACCACGATTCCAGAAATTAAGGATGGCGGCACACCTGGACCAGGAACAGTTAGTTGCCCAGCGTAGTACAGGTTTTTTAGGTGTCTGTTTTTTAATGATGGTTTCAGGATAGCCGTTTGGTCAAGTGTATTAGCCAATCCGTAGGCATTGCCTTTGAATGCGTGATAATCTTTTTTGAAATCAAGCATTGCATATGATCTTTTCAACACAATATTATTGCGTATGGATTGACCCATGCTTTCTTCAAAGCGATCCATAATCATGTTGAAATACTTCTCTCTCATTTCTTCAGTGTCTTCCAAATCTGGAGCAAGTGGAATCAAGAATGTCAATGCTTCTCCTCCTTCAGGGGCGACATGCTTATCTGTTTTTGAGGTGTTGGAAACGTAGTAAAGTGGCGTTTCTGGCCAACGCGGATTAGTGTAAATGGCGTCAGCATGTTCGTCGAATGGCGCATCAAAGAAAAGGCAATGGTGCTCCATGTTTTTAACTTTGCAGTTAATTCCAACATAGAAAAGAAGACTTGAAGGAGCCATCTTCCTTCTATCCCAGTAGGAGGGAGTATAATTTGAAAACTTTTTGGGTAATAGTTTTTGGTCGACGTGGTTATAATCGGCCGACGCAACCACAACATCTGCATCGAATGTGCCTTTATTTGTATTAACGGCGGAGATGCTTTTATCGTTGAATTCAAAACCAGTGACTTCTGTGTCTAGTTGTATATTGACACCCAGTTCTAAGGCTAATTTTTCCATGCCTTGGACGACACTATACATACCGCCTTCAGGATACCATGTGCCGAGTTTTAAGTCTGCATAATTCATCAATGAATAAAGTGCGGGTGTGTTGTCTGGTACCGCTCCCAAGAATAGAATGGGGAACTCCATCAACTGACGAATATACGGATCTTTGAAGAAGCTACTCACGTGCTTTCTCATGGAGCGAAGGACATGCATTCGCACAAGACCTTTAAGGAGTCTCACATCTATAAATTCGGTAATCGATCTTGATGGTTTGTAGACTAAATCATTGATGCCAACTTCATATTTGTATTCAGCCTCTTTGAGAAATTGGGTTAGTTTGGCAAAGCTGCCTGGTTCACGTCGCTCCATCCATTTGCCTAAACTTTCCAGATTTGCATCAACCGAAACCTTGTCTCCTTCTGGGAAATAAACTTCGTAACCGGGGTCCAGTCTGTGTAGGGTATAGTAGTCACTTACCTTGCGATCGAATTTCTCAAAAAATCGCTCAAAGACATCGGGCATCCAATACCAACTTGGACCCATATCAAATGTAAACCCTTTTTCTTGGTAAAGTCTGGCTCTGCCGCCAACTTGTTCGTTTTTTTCTAATATGGTTACGTTTAGCCCTTTATGAGCTAGGTTGATTGCAGTTGAGAGTCCTGAAAACCCTCCTCCAATTACTATGGCTTGTGGTGTTTGCATGAGCGTGAAGATATAACAAATTTAGGATTTAGAAACGATAGTCTTGTAATCTTTCCATCATTTTTCTTCTTGCCAAAAAGATTCTACTTTTAACGGTTCCTAGTGGAATGTCTAGAATTTCGGCAATCTCCTCGTATTTGTATCCATTGTAATGCATCATGAACGTATCCAAATACGTTTTATCAACGGATTCTAACTGACGCATTAAGTATTGTTGATCAACCAATCGGTCGGTACGAACTTCAGCTTCACTTTGGCGTGAATTGATAAAGTATTTGTTTTCTGTTTCGTCAACAAAAGTGTTTTGGTGTTTTTTCTTGCGATAGTTATTGATAAAGGTGTTTTTCATGATGGTATATAACCAACCTTTTATGTTGGTTCCATCCTGATACTTTTCTTTGTTTTTAATCGCCTTGAAAAAGGTTTCCTGCGTTAAATCATCAGCATCGTCCATACTTTTGGTAAGCTTCATGGCCAATTGGTGCAAAAACTGCTGGTGCGTGCTGATCAAATTCCCAAACTCTGAAGTTGACATAATGATTTTGTTTAATTAATTCGGGTCAAAGGTAAACAAAAAACTCATATCCCCACAAGTTTTGTTTAAAAAAAATGCTAAAATATTAAACGAATATTATTGTATGTGTCGTTGTTTTTTTCTAAGTATTTGTATTTCAGTTTTTTGGTTTTTCGGTTTGGTTTGTTTTGCTTGAACGTCAGTGTTTTTTGTTAACCTAGCTTAATTGTTTAACTACTGTGCGATGTGTTATAACGATGTTTTCTGGACTAATTATTTATTTTGACGACTCACTTGTGTCCCAAAAAAATTTTAATGGGACACGAATGTTGATAAGCCTTATTTTTTTGCTTTTGTGGGAGTAGTGGCTATAGCCAGATTTTTATAATTTAAATCTGGGATTCGTCGTTTGCTACTAGCATTCTCATGCCGAGAAGATTTTTCACTTGCTTTTTTTTGTCTTGCTAACAAGTGAATGCGTAGTGCTTTACATGTATATAAAATGAAATTGCCACCCAAATACACTGTTGTACTCAATTGCTGGAGCCGGCATTTTTAGTAAATTAAGAGCTTCAAAGAATCCTTTCAGCCATTTTTTGGTCGTTGGTATTGCTGCAAAGTCTATATCTGGTGATATAAAAAATTGTCGGTAACGTGCAAATTCAGGTGCTAGTTGTCCGCTTATAAATCTTGGGTTTTCGAATTCGCCAAGCATACCGCCTGCGCTGTAGCCTAGAGCAATATTTAACCATTTCGGGATGTAGTCGTTTTTCCAAAATCGGTGAATGTTTGTGCTCAGCCAATAACTTTGTGAATTGTAATCCATAAATAAATTCTCGACAATATTTTCTCCCAGTGCACGTGGTCTTATGGGTGCGTATTCCGAAGGGTAGAAAGAGAATTTTAATTTTACCGGCTGCTCGTCGAAGAAATACTCTTGAGCAATGAATAATGCGCTACCCGCTGTATTGGCCCAAACGTCTCCCCACGAGAACCCGTATCCTTCGTACATTCCATCAAATATTTCTATGGGTAATTGCAGCACAAAGCCAAGTGTGCCTCCAAACCATAGGGCTTTATTTTTGCTCACTCCGCTCCATCTTAAGGCATGGTATCCGACTCGACTTTGGTGATAGGCGACGTAGGCATGGGCCCATTTGTCCATTTGATTCCATCCAGCATTGTCGTTGTAAAAGGTAAACGGTGCTCGCGGTTGATCTCTATACCAAACTTCCGATAAATAAATCATGCCGCCAACATAAAAGCCACCTATGCTGCTGCTAACCAATGCAAGACGCGTTTTATTTATCTCCGATATTGAATCTTGACCCATTGATTTCCGTGGAGATAATAGGCAAATGAACACGATGCATAATGCAATACAAGGTGAAAATATCTTTTGGTATGAATAACTGCGTAGTTGCATTTGTAGTTGAATATTGGTGTGCAAGGTACTAATTAATTGCTGTATTTAGTCTGTAGGCAAAATGATGTTCTTTTTTAGATTGGTAAGCACCCCTATTATTTGATTAAATTCTTGGTGGAAAAAACTACTCCAAATCGACTATATTCTCATTGCCTTATCGTATTTTCGCAGCCTAAGTTTAAGAATTTCAATTATCCCATATCATGAATTACGATGTTATTATTGTGGGTTCCGGTCCAGGTGGATACGTAGCCGCTATTCGCGCTTCTCAACTAGGCTTAAAAACAGCTATTGTTGAAAAAGAAAGTCTAGGTGGCGTATGTTTAAACTGGGGCTGCATACCTACGAAGGCGCTTTTGAAATCAGCGAATGTTTTTGAATATATCCAACACGCCAAGGATTACGGAATTAGTGTCTCGGATGCGAAACACGACTTCAATGCGGTAGTGAAGCGTTCTCGTGACGTTGCCAACGGAATGAGTGGTGGTGTTCAATTTTTAATGAAAAAGAATAAAATTGACGTCATCAGCGGCACTGGAAAGGTCTTGAAAGGTAAAAAAGTAGCCGTCACCAACGAGAAGGGGGAGGTTAAGGAATACAGTGCCAAGCACATAATTATTGCTACCGGTGCGCGTAGTCGTGATCTTCCAAGTATGAAGCAAGATGGAGAAAAGATAATCGGTTACCGTAAGGCAATGGTTTTGGAAAATCAGCCTAAGAAAATGGTTGTTGTTGGTAGCGGAGCAATTGGTGTAGAGTTTTCATATTTTTATAACGCTATGGGTACGAATGTAACCATCGTAGAATATATGGATCGCGTTGTGCCTGTTGAGGATGAAGAAGTAAGCAAGCAGCTTGAACGCAGCTTCAAAAAAGCAGGAATTAATATAATGACCAGCTCAGAAGTAACCGGAGTGGATACGTCTGGTAGCGGTTGTAAAGTGACAGTTAAAACCAAAAAGGGGACGGAAACCATCGAATGTGATGTTGTGCTCTCTGCCGCCGGGGTTGTGGCTAATATCGAAAATATTGGTCTGGAAGAAGTGGGAATCAAAACCGAAAAAGGAAAAATCGTTGTCGATGGAATGTACCGAACCAACGTAGACGGGTATTACGCCATTGGTGATTGCACTCCTGGTCAAGCTTTAGCTCACGTAGCATCAGCGGAGGGTATTATCTGTGTTGAGAATATTGCCGGACACCATCCTCAAGCTTTAGACTATAATAATATTCCTGGGTGTACTTATTGTTCGCCTGAAATCGCCTCTGTCGGGTATACCGAAAAAGCAGCTAAGGATGCAGGATACGAGATTAAAGTCGGCAAATTCCCTTTCTCGGCAAGTGGCAAGGCTAGTGCAGCCGGACACAAAGACGGGTTTGTGAAACTAATTTTCGATGCAAAGTATGGCGAGCTATTAGGCGCGCACATGATCGGAGCCAATGTAACAGAAATGATTGCAGAAGCAGTTGTTGCGCGTAAATTGGAAACGACAGGAATGGAAATGATTAAAGCTGTTCACCCGCACCCTACGATGAGTGAGGCGGTAATGGAAGCAGCAGCCGCAGCTTACGGTGAGGTCATTCACATGTAATCTGATTCGCTTCTGATTAAACGGGTCTTTGTATCTGTTTTCCACATTTTTAAAACCCCGATTTGCCATTGTGCGAATCGGGGTTTTTTTTGCGAAATTGATCGACTTGTTCAATATTAGTCTTATTGGTTGCCAAAGACTTTGTTTCAGGCTAAAGTGAAATGTGTTGTTCCTGCAAAAAAAATGGCCAAACGGAATTGAATTCCATCTGGCCATATGTGTAAATTTCGAAATGACTTTAGACGTCGATTTTTGCGTATTTTGCGTTTTTCTCAATGAATTCACGTCGAGGAGGAACGTCGTCACCCATGAGCATTGAAAAAACACGGTCCGCTTCTGCAGCGCTATCAATGGTGACACGTCGCAAGGTGCGATTAGAAGGATTCATCGTTGTATCCCACAACTGCTCAGCGTTCATTTCACCAAGACCTTTATAGCGTTGAACACCTACTCCAGATTCGCTTTCACCGCCTAATTCTCTAGCGATTAGCTCTCTTTGTTGTTCGTTCCACGCGTACTGCTGTTTGGAACCTTTTTTCAATAAGTACAACGGAGGTGCTGCGATATAAATGTATCCTTTCTCGATGAGCTCCTTCATATAGCGGAAGAAGAACGTTAAGATTAAAGTTGCAATATGCGAACCATCAACATCCGCATCACACATGATGACGATTTTATGATACCTCAATTTTACTGTATTCAGTGCTTTGGCGTCTTCTTCAGTACCCACACTCACTCCTAAAGCTGTGTAGATATTGCGAATTTCTTCGTTTTCAAAGACTTTATACGACATGGCCTTTTCCACGTTGAGGATTTTTCCTCGCAACGGAAGAATGGCTTGAAAAGCACGGTCGCGACCTTGTTTTGCGGTTCCACCCGCCGAGTCACCCTCAACTAAGAAAATTTCACAGATTGCGGGATCAGTCTCTGAACAGTCTGAAAGTTTACCGGGAAGTCCGGCGCCACTCATGACATTCTTCCTTTGCACCATTTCTCTGGCCTTGCGTGCCGCAACTCGAGCTTTAGCTGCTAATAAGACTTTTTGAACAATGATTTTAGCATCATTCGGGTTTTCCTCTAAGAAGTTTGTGAGCATTTCACCAACGATTTGGTCTACCGCTCCCGAAACTTCATTGTTACCCAACTTAGTTTTGGTTTGACCTTCGAATTGAGGCTCCATTACTTTTACGGAAATAACCGCCGTAAGTCCTTCGCGGAAGTCATCACCCGCTACTTCAATTTTTTCCTTGGCAAGAAGGCCGCTTTCATCGGCGTATTTCTTCAACGTACGCGTTAAGGCTCTGCGGAAACCAGCCAAGTGGGTTCCTCCCTCGTGCGTGTTGATGTTGTTGACGTACGAAAATATATTTTCCGTGTAGGTTGTATTGTAATGCATGGCAACCTCTACCGGAATTCCGGCGCGCTCACCTTCCATATGAATGACCGCGGGAATAATTTTCTCACGTGATTCATCCAAAAACTCAACGAATTCAATTAGACCTTTCTCGGAATAAAATTCTGAACGGCGAAAAACACCTTCTTCATCTTTTTCTCTTTCGTCGGTCAAGGAAATTTTAATGCCTTTATTGAGGAAAGATAGTTCACGAAGTCGTGATTCAAGAATGCTGAACTGATAAGTGGTTTCGTGAAAAATACTATCGTCTGGCTTGAATGTTATATGTGTGCCTCGAATATCTGTAGTGCCAATTTCTTTAACAGGATATTGAGGTGCGCCGATTTTAAATTCTTGCTGATATTGTTTGCCATCTCTGAAAACAACCGCTTTTAAGTCGGTAGAAAGTGCATTAACACAA
This sequence comes from Flavobacteriales bacterium, assembly GCA_007693635.1. Classification (GTDB taxonomy): domain Bacteria; phylum Bacteroidota; class Bacteroidia; order Flavobacteriales; family Schleiferiaceae; genus CSBr16-58. The sequence continues at coordinate 40,636 of REDE01000125.1, forward strand.
CTAACCCCAACACCATGTAATCCACCAGAAACCTTGTATGAGTCTTTGTCGAACTTACCACCTGCATGCAAAACAGTCAAAACAACCTCTAGAGCAGAGCGCTGTTCTTTTTCGTGCAGATCGACAGGAATTCCACGTCCGTTATCTTTTACGGTGATGGAATTGTTTTCGTGTATAAATACATCTATGGTGTCGCAATATCCGGCCATCGCTTCATCGATGGAGTTGTCAACGACTTCGTATACTAAATGGTGTAATCCCTTAACTCCTACGTCTCCAATATACATGGCCGGACGCTTACGAACGGCCTCTAAACCCTCAAGTATTTGGATGCTACTGGCACCGTATTCTTTTTGCTCGCTCATTGGTTTGTATTTTCAGCTTTTTTGTTATCCCGACAAAGATACATCCGTTTGTCATTTTTTAGAGAGTGTACCCCTTTAAAAAACGGCCTTTTTTAAACACTTTTTTTAACATGTAATAAACGAAAATCAGCTTTTGAGTATATTTTCACCTAAGCATTGTGTAAAGTTATTTCTGCGTTGTTGGATTGAATGCTGATGTTTGGCTGGTTTCGCTATTGTATATTTGTATTTCAAAACGAATTTTCTAAATGGACTAAAATGCAATATTTATTCTCACTTTCGCTGGTTTTCGCTTCTTTTGTTCTTTCCGCTCAAGTCAATTGGATTTCCTTCTCTGATTTAGAAAAAGCGCAACAATCCGACCCTCGTCCGGTAATTGTTGATATGTACACGACTTGGTGTGGTCCATGTAAAATGATGGATGCGAACACATTTAATCATCCAAAGGTGGCTGCTTACATCAATCGTCACTTCCATGCGGTGAAGTTTAATGCCGAGGGAAATGAGGAAATCCTATTTGGCGGCCAGCGTATCGTCAACGAACAGTACGATCCTGCTAAACGAGGTAGAAACGCAACCCATCCTTTTGCGGGCAGCTTTGCCGTTAATGGTCGCTTGGCATATCCAACAACCGCATATTTAAGTCCGGACTTGAAAATGCTCACACAGCCCATCCAAGGTTATCTGACGCCCGATAAAATTGAGCCTATTTTAAAATTTTTTGGAAGTAAAGCTTTTGAACGTCAAACTTGGGATCAGTTTAATGAATCATTTGCCCCGGAGTGGATAAATTAACGAGACGCTGTTTTCGGCTTACACATTTTTTTCACAAATCTAAGCATTCGCAATTATACCGATGCGAAGCGCTATAATCTTGGTTTGTGTTCTGCTGAATATAAGCATGACAGGCCAGCATCCCATTCTTAAAGCATTCGGTTTTCGGTCGCTCGACGATACGATTGTCCACCGTGATAATGGTTTAGCGATTGTGCCTTTAATATATTACACTCCAGATACCCGTTGGGCGGCAGGAGCTTCTTTGGTGTATTACTTTAGTTTTACCGCCCGTGATTCTAGTGAGCAGGATACCAGACTTTCTTTTATTCAAACTTTAGCGGATTATACGCAGAATCAGCAATTTGATTTTTGGGCGACTTGGAGTTTGTTTAGTCGAAACGAGTCCTACTTGTCTAAAGGCGAATTTCGTTTTCGTAATTTTCCCGATCGATTTTATGGTATAGGAAACGCTACAACCGAGGATATGATGGAGCGGTACAGTTACAATTTAGTAAGCTTTAAGGCTCTACTTATGAAAAAGGTTGCCAGGGGTTGGTTTGTAGGTGGTGATTTTCATCTGACTCGTGAATATCAGTTTGAATTTGAACCCGGAGGCGCATTGGCTTCTGGGAATATTCTTGGCGCCGAGAACGTAAACGGAGTTGCGGTGGGTGCAGTTGTGAGTAACGATACCCGAGATAATGTAATTAATCCCTATCGGGGTAGACTTTTAGAAGTTTCCACTTATCAGTATCTACGTCAACTTGGAAGCAGCTTTAACTTTTTGAGTATTCAATCGGTGGCTCAGTGGTACACGCAAGTCTTTCCCAAGCATATTATAGCGATTCAGTATCGGGGAATCTTCCAGTTTGGAGATATTCCATTTTTGGATTTGGCGATGCTGGGTAACGATGATTTGTTAAGGGGATACGCGCGTAACCGTTTCCGAGATGCTAATTTTTTAGGAGTTCAGACGGAATATCGATTTCCACTGTATCAGCGATTTGGTGGAGTGGCTTTTGCCGGACTAGGGGATGTATATAATTCTTCTGCGGATATTTCGTTACAAACGCTTAAGTACAGTCTTGGTGTTGGATTGCGTTTTTTGGTAGATCCGGCTGAGCGTTTGAATATCCGTTTTGATGTGGGTTTTGGTCGCAACAGCATGGCCTACTACCTCATGGTTACAGAGTCGTTTTAGGAATTAGCGAAGGATGGTGTTTTTGAGGACTTCAATGTTCTGATAATAGCGAAATCTAGTGGGATCTATTTCCGATGAATAATCAACATCTTTAGTTTTATATCCAGTAAAGTGAAACCAGCAATCTTCACGATCAAAAAGTCGATCTATTTCCTTAAAATACAACTCCTTTTCGTCATCAAAGGGTCTGGTTGTTAAAACTGAAACAAAATTTCTTGCTCCGGTTGTCTTTAATACAGAAGGTAAATATTGGAACGGAACAGACTGACCTAAGTAAATAACCCTTTTGCCGTTTTTTCTAAGGTAATAGTAGAGGTAAAGCAGACTCAGTTCGTGAAGCTCTTCATCGGGTAAATACAAAATATAGGCGTCGGAAGCTTTTGCAGAGACCATAATTTGGTCGATGGCTGTGAAAAGTTTTTGGCGAATTAAATTAGAAATAAAGTGTTCATGGGCCACATTGATAGCTTCGGTTTGCCAAAGTAAACCAACTTCTAAAATAAAATTTCCGATGATGTGTTTAAAAGCATCTTCTGCCCCCATTTGAAAAATGGCGGTATTGACAACCTTCTCAAACAAATCTTGATCGTAATCGAGCATGGCTACCTTCAGACTATTAATCTGACTGGTATAATCGCCTTTGTACGACGAAAGCTCAAGAACTTTCTCGTACATTTCTTTTTCCGACATTTGGCCAACTTTGCTAATGCGGATTCCGTTTTTGACTAGTATAGAGATATTAAGCAGACGTTTTAGGTCGTCGTCTAAGTAGTAACGAATATTTGTATCGGTTCTTTGTGGTTGAATAATGTCGTAGCGTTGCTCCCATATTCTTATGGTATGCGCTTTAATTCCCGATAGATGCTCGAGGTCTTTTATAGAATACTTAGTTTCCATGCTCCATGAATCGCTCTGTAAATTTATTTGGTTGTTGGTTTAACACAAAAGTAACAACTTTGGGTGGGTGTTTTGTTTAGTAATCTAAACATTTTGTGTGGTTTTTTTTCACATTTTTTATGCCTTCCTTTTTGAAGTACTTTTGCGCCGCCTTAGAAGGTGTTTTTTTATTCGAAGAAAATGCGGGTAAAGACACTCTACAGGTTTTATGATGCGGCTTAACAAGACTGGCGTTTTGCTTAAGGCATATAATTAAATACACAAATGGAAAAGGAAATATTACGCCGACGTACTTTTGGAATCATATCGCATCCCGATGCCGGTAAAACGACTCTAACAGAGAAATTACTGCTTTTTGGTGGGGCGATTCAAGAGGCCGGAGCGGTAAAGTCTAATAAGATTCAGAAGACTGCTACTTCTGATTTTATGGAGATTGAGAAACAGCGTGGGATATCGGTGGCGACTTCGGTAATGGCCTTTGCGTATAAGGATTACCGAATTAACATTTTGGACACTCCTGGTCACCAAGATTTTGCTGAGGATACATACCGGACTCTTACGGCTGTAGATTCCGTTATTTTGGTCGTGGACGTGGCTAAGGGTGTGGAGGCACAAACTGAGAAGTTGGCGGAGGTTTGTCGGATGCGCGATACGCCAATTATGGTGTTTATCAATAAAATGGATCGTGAAGGGAAAGATGCTTTTGATTTATTAGACGAAATTGAGAAAAAAATAGGTTTGAGTCTTTCTCCTCTGAGTTGGCCAGTTGGAATGGGGCAGGACTTTCAGGGGGTTTATGACATCTGGTCAAAGAGTTTGAAGTTGTATCTTGGCGGTAGTAAGCAAAAAATTCAAGAGTCGATCAAGATTACCGACTTGAGTGATTCATCACTGGAGGACATGATTGGTAATAAGGCTGCTAAAACCTTGCGCGATGAGATTGAGTTAATCAGTGGCGTTTACGAAGATTTTGATGTTGAGGCATATCGTCAGGGTTTGCTTTCTCCCGTGTTTTTTGGTTCGGCATTAAATAATTTTGGTGTTGCAGAATTGCTCGATTGTTTTGTCGAAATAGCTCCATCACCACAGCCTAAAAAGGCGGTTGATCGCTTGGTAAATCCCAACGAGAAAAATTTCTCCGCTTTTATATTTAAGATTCATGCCAACATGGATCCCAATCACCGCAATCGTTTGGCTTTTGCGAAAATTGTTTCGGGGTCTTTTGAACGCAACACAAATTACCTGCATGTTCGCTCTGGGAAAAAAATGAAGTTTTCGGCTCCAATGACTTTTTTCGCGAGTAAAAAAAGTGTTGTTGAAACCGCTTTTGCCGGAGATATTGTCGGATTACCAGATTCTGGTAATTTTAGAATTGGGGATGCTTTTACGGAGGGTGAGTTGTTGCAATTCAAAGACATACCTTCCTTTTCTCCTGAGCACTTCCGCTTTATTAATAATGATGATCCGATGAAGGCGAAGCAGTTGAATAAAGGTGTTGATCAGTTGATGGATGAAGGTGTTGCGCAGTTGTTCACCCTAGAACACAACGGAAGGAAAATCATAGGAACGGTGGGCGCCCTACAATATGAGGTTATACAATATCGCCTCGAGCATGAGTATGGAGCCAAATGCTCCTATGAAAATTATCCGTGCTATAAAGCATGCTGGATTGAGTCGTCGAACCAGACTCAGTTGGAAGAGTTTAAGCGTCAAAAAGGAAGGTTTTTAGCTAGAGATAAATTTAATCAGCTGGTTTATATGGCTGATTCCTCGTTTAGCCTACAAATGGCTAAGGATAAATTTCCGGATATTAATTTCCATTTTAAATCGGAGTTTTAGGTGAGATTTGCTTTTTTTTGCGGTTTTTTTTGGCCCATAACTTTATGGAATGAATGTTTTTGTGTAGACTGATTTACGCGTATTTTTGTTGTATGCGTAGAGGTGGTTTATTTCTTATCTTATTACTGCCATTTTTGTTATCAGAATGCGGTTCGCGAAGTCGGGCCGTAAAATCTGTCAATATGGCTTATCTCTACCAGCAAGATATTTCCGGATTTCGGCCTAACTTCCATCTTTATCGTCCAGCGGATGATAAGTTGCAGGTGTTTTTTGTTTTTCAGGCATCGGACTTATTGTTTTCGAGAAAGGAAGATTCCAAGGAATTACAGGGTTCAGTGCGATTTACTTATCGGCTTTTAGCTTCTGTAGATGATCGTTTTGCACTGGATACAGGTAGTGTGTATTACAACGATATTTACAGTCCTAATCAAAATGTTTTTGGTTCATTCAACGTTGACCTTTCAAGACTGCCTGAGCATGCTGATCGGCCGGTTTTGGTAATCACCAGCGTGGATGTAAATCGAAATTTTTCTGTCGTTAGCTTTGAGAAAATTCAGAATTTAAATCGTAGTCAACAACAAAATTGGATGCTCTACAAGGAAGGTAAACGCGCTCTCGCCACATTCATTCCCGTTGGTAGTTCGGTATTGGCCAAGCACCGAGATCGTTCGGTTGATTTATGGGTAGATTATTTTGATAGTGAGCGTTTCAATATTGCAATGCCTCCGTTTTCCGTTAAGGAAACTTTTGATCGAAGTACGATTATCCCAGATTCAACGTTTAGAATTTCGGCAGGTGATTCAATAAAACTCACAAGAGCAGGGATGTATCATATCAAATTAGAGGAAACTAGCGCGTATGGTTTGAGTATTTTTTCGGTAGAGGGCTATTATCCGTTAGTTACTCGACGCAATGAGTTGGTGGGGCCAATGCGTTACATTACAACACGTCGTGAGTATGCTCAGTTGGTAGTAAGTCAGGATCCTGCGGAAATCAAGAAGGCCGTAGACCGCTTTTGGCTCGAGCGTGGAAAAACTGTTGATCGCGGGCAGTATCTTATTGCCGCTTTTTATGGTCGAATCGAGCAGTCAAATCAACTTTTTTCTTCTTACAAAGAGGGTTGGAAAACCGATCGGGGTTTGATTTACACAATTTTTGGTCCTCCAAATATTGTTACAAATACGGCATCTGGCGAGCGTTGGGTATACGGAGAAGAAAACGCCTATTTGCGCTATGTTTTCAACTTCCAGTATAAAGACAACCCATTTAGTGATAATGATTATGAACTTATTCGAGATGAGAATTATCGTTACGGATGGGGCTTGGCCATAGAGGCTTGGCGCTTAGGGAAGGTATATAATGTAAAAGATATTAAACGTGAACAAGACGAACGTGAACAACAAATCAGACTCCGACAACAGCCTTTTTTTTGGTACTAGACCTGTATTAGAAGCACTTGAAGAGGGCATGCCTCTTGAACGTGTTTTTTTGGTCAAAGGATCATCAAACGAAATTCATCGTAGAATTGTAAAATTAGCTAAACAGCAAGGGGTGCCAGTTAAACTGGTGCCTTTGGAAAAGCTGCAGCGACTTACCAGAAAGAATCATCAAGGCGTGGTTGCGTTCAGCTCACCGGTGGAGTTTCATCACCTCGAGACATTATTGCCACAGCTATTTGAGCAAGGTAAAATGCCATTTATCGTAGTTCTAGATGGTGTTACAGATGTTCGTAATTTTGGCGCTATTGCTCGGTCAGCCGAATGTTTTGGCGTTGATGCAATTCTGATTTCAATGCATCACAGTGCGCCTATAAATGGTGAAGCTGTGAAGTCATCTGCCGGAGCTTTGTTGCGCATCCCTGTGTGTAGAACCAATGATCTGGTCCGATCACTCAATTTTTTATCGGAAAGTGGCTTACGACTGGTCGGCGCTACCGAAAAAGCTGCTCGAGCATATCATGACGTTGATTATAATTTGCCTTATGCTCTAGTTATGGGTGCTGAAGATACTGGGCTCAGCGACGAAGTATGGGATCGTTGTGATGCACATATAAAAATCCCTATGGCTGGTCTCACGGCATCGCTTAACGTATCTGTCGCTGCGGGAATCATAATTTGTGAAGCAGCTCAGCAGCGCCTTGCTGCCTCCCAAACTTTGTAAAGAAACTATTTATGGAATTTTCACTACAGCAAATTGCGGATATTATATCAGCTGAAATTGAGGGAAATCCAGAGGCTAAAGTCTCTAAACTTGAGAAAATTGAAGAAGCCAGTTCTGCAGGATTGAGCTTTTTAGCAAACCCCAAGTACGAACGTTTTGTATACGTTACAAAAGCTGCGGGCATCATAGTTTCCAAGGAATTTGTTCCCAAGAATCCAATTCGCTCTACCCTTTTACGCGTTGAAGATCCCTACGCTTCATTTGCGCAACTTCTCGAATTCTACCAGAGTCACTTATCGCGTATAGATGGCAGGGAAGAGCCACACTTTATAGATGATTCCGCCGAAATAGGTGAGGGAACAGCCATAGGAGCGTTTACGTATATCGGTAGAAATGCTCGTATTGGTAAGAACTGTGTTATTCATCCTCATGTGCAAATTGGCGCTGGTGCGATAATTGGCGACAACTGTACTTTGTGGCCAGGAGTTCGAATTGGACATCTTTGTGAATTAGGTCATGGGTGTGTAATTCAGCATAACGCGGTTATTGGTAGTGACGGATTTGGGTTTGCGCCCAGTGAAAATGGGTATAAAAAGATTGCCCAAACGGGTAATGTGATTTTAGGAAATAACGTGGATGTAGGAGCGAATGCCTGTATCGATCGAGCTACCCTTGGTAGTACTCGAATTGGGAACGGCGTTAAGCTCGATAACTTGGTGCAAATTGCACACAATGTCGAAATAGGCGATCATACTGTTATGGCTGCACAATGCGGTGTAGCCGGAAGTACGAAAATTGGATCCTATTGTATGTTTGGCGGACAAGTCGGCATCGCTGGACACTTAGAAATAGGTGAGCGTGTAAAGGCCGCTGCACAAACCGGTATTTCTCGTTCACTGCCAAATGACGCTGTTGTGATGGGTGCGCCAGCCATCGATGCCAAAAGTTTTAATAGATCCTACGCAATTTTTAAGCAATTGCCAGATTTAGCAAGACAGGTCAAATCAATATTAAAAAACCAAAACCCATAATATCATCAGCAATTTTGTAAATTGCGCCATTATTCAATACCATTACTCAGATTTTATGAACGCTAATCAAACAACTTTAAAGCAGGCGATAACTTTAAAAGGCACCGGACTACACACAGGCAAAAAGGTGAGTCTTGAATTACAACCAGCTGCAGCAGGAACTGGTTATGTTTTTCACCGCTCAGATTTAGATAAAGACATTCCGGCATCAGCAGCCTTAGTCGTTGATACCTCTAGAGGAACTACCATAAAGAGTGGTGACGCCGAGGTATATACGGTTGAGCATATATTGGCTTCGTTAGTGGGTATGGGCGTTGACAATTGTCGTATTGTGCTCGACAACGAAGAAGTCCCAATCATGGATGGAAGTGCTAAGCCTTATGTCGACGCAATTCAAGAGGTTGGGATTGTTGAACTTGATGCTCTACGTGAAGTTTTTGAGATTCGTGAAGTAATTCGTTTTACTGATGGAAATAGCGAAATCATTTGTCTTCCAGCGGATGATTATAAGGTAAGTGTAATGGTGGATTACGGAACACGCGTACTGAGTTCACAAAATGCAGAACTCCGAAGCTTATCCGAATTTGCCAGTGAAATAGCTCCGAGCAGAACATTTAGTTTTTTGCACGAACTTGAGTATTTACTCGATAAAGGCCTTATTAAGGGTGGTGATATTAAAAACGCCATCATTTATGTTGATAATGATATTTCTGAAGCAACACTTACTAAACTAAAAGGGATTTTTGATCAACCGGATGTTGAAGTCACTCCAAACGGTATTTTAAACAATCTGGATCTTCATTTTCCTAATGAGGCTGCCCGTCATAAGTTGTTAGATGTTATTGGTGATATTGCCTTAGCGGGAATGCCTATTAAGGGACATATTATTGCTACCAGACCTGGGCATCAGATCAATACTGGTTTCGCGCTTGAGCTTCAAAAGCACATGAAACAAGCCTTAAAGGATGTTGCGCCGGCTTACGATTTATCACAACCTCCTTTGATGGACGTAGTTGAGATCATGAGCATGTTACCGCATCGTCCACCGTTTTTGTTGGTAGATAAGATTGTTGAAATGACCAGTGATATGGTTGTTGGAGTGAAAAATGTTACGATGAATGAAGCATTTTTTAACGGACATTTTCCGGGTGCACCTGTCATGCCTGGTGTTTTGCAAGTTGAGGCAATGGCCCAAGTAGGAGGGATATTAGCACTTTCTACAGTTCCTGATCCCGAAAATTACCTGACGTATTTCTTGCGCATTGACAATGTCAGGTTTAAAAATAAAGTGGTTCCTGGTGATACCATTGTTTTTAGATTAAAGTTGACCTCACCAATTCGCAGAGGCTTAGTGCAAATGACTGGCGAAGCCTTTGTGGGTAAGAATATGGTTATGCAAGCCGACCTAATGGCGCAAATCAAAAAAGAAAAGAACATCGACTAGTTTCGGTCTAATAAAAAAGTAAATAATGAATCAGCCATTAGCATATATTCATCCTTCAGCCAAAATAGCCGATACGGTAGTTATCGAGCCCTTTACAACAATTCATAAAAATGTTGAAATTGGCGAAGGGACATGGATTGGATCGAATGTTACCATTATGGAAGGCGCTCGAATAGGGAAGAACTGCCGTATTTTCCCGGGAGCTGTTATTTCGGCCATTCCTCAAGATTTGAAGTTTGAAGGAGAAAAAAGTCTAGCCATAATAGGTGATCGCACGACCATACGCGAGTGTGCGACCATTAATAGAGGGACTAAGGCAAGTGGGAAAACTGTAGTTGGCGAGGATTGTCTGATTATGGCTTACGCTCATATTGCGCATGATTGCGTTATTGGTAATCATGCGATTATTGTTAATGGAGTTGCCTTGGCTGGTCACGTCGAGATTGGTGAATATGCCATTCTTGGAGGGCTTTGTGCCGTTCACCAGTTTATAAAAATTGGCAAACACGCAATGATTGGTGGCGGAAGCTTGGTTCGTAAAGATGTACCTCCATACGTTAAAGCGGCAAAGGAACCGATATCTTACATGGGCGTTAACTCTCTGGGCCTTCGTAGAAGAGGTATTTCCAATGAGAAAATTGTTGAGCTTCAGAATATTTACCGTGTGATTTTTCAGAAGCATTACAACACAACCCAGGCTCTTGAAATCATCGAAACTGAGATAGATCCAAGTAATGAGCGTGATGAGATTATTGAGTTTCTCAGAAATTCTCAGCGCGGAATTATGAAGGGCTTTAGTCTTTCGAGAAATTTGCATTAATACCCCTAAAATTACATGCGTATTCAGGCAATTGATTTGGGTAAGAAATTTAAAGGTCAGGTGGTTGTTAAAGGCATACATCTTGACTGGTCCCAGCCTGGTGTGTACGCAATTTTGGGGGGAAACGGTAGTGGTAAATCAACTACACTAAAAATGCTTGCTGGCTTGCTTTCTCCCTCACGTGGGGAAGTAAAGTATATTGATGATCATGGAAGTGTTGTGCCTCCCGATTTACACTATCAGCATATTTCTTTCGCGGGCCCTTATCACGAGCTTATTGAAGAAATGACTTTATTTGAATTTTTGAGTTTTCACAATAAATTTCGTGAATTTGGAAAGATCGAGACCCCTCATGAAATCATGAATAAACTCGAGCTAACGGCTCATGCTGATAAGGTGATTTTAGGCTTTTCGTCTGGAATGAAACAGCGGGTAAAACTGGGTATTGCTCTTTTAGGCAATAGTCCACTAGTCTTTCTCGATGAGCCAACGTCACATTTAGACGCAAAAAGTGTCGTTTGGTATAAGTCCTTATTGGCGGAAGCTTCGGTAAATAAAAAAGTACTGGTTGCGTCGAATCATAACATAGATGAGTACCCAAATGCGATAGAGCATTTTAATATTAGTTCCTTATAGTAGCGGTTGGTCTCTTTGCTTTTCAATAAGAAATTCTTCTGATTATCAATCCTGCCGCTTAATTTTGCATCCTAAATTTTTAAAATAAACACATGGCAACTACTTCTGAGATTAAAAATGGTTTATGCTTAGAGCATAATGGTGAGCCTTATCAAGTGATTGAATTTTTGCACGTGAAACCTGGGAAAGGTAACGCTTTTGTACGCACTCGACTGCGCAATTTAGATACTGGTAGAGTTTTGGAACACACCTTTCCTGCTGGAAATAAAATCAATACCATTAACGTAGAGCACCGAAACTATCAATTTTTATATCAGGATCAGGAGGGTTTTCATTTTATGAATATGGATGATTTTAACCAAATCATCTTGCAGGCTGGATTTATTAACGGTTCCGAGTTTTTGATCGACGGTATGGAGGTGATTATTTTATTCCATGCCGACGAGGAGCGTCCGCTTTCTTGTATGCTTCCTCCCTCGGTAACTCTTGAAGTTACTTATGCAGAGCCCGGCGTTAAGGGTAATACTGCAACTAATGCCACGAAAGAGGCTACCTTAGAAACCGGGGCAAAGGTTCGTGTGCCGTTGTTTATCGATCAAGGTGAGCGTATCGTAATTGATACGGCTACAGGGGCTTATAAAGAACGCGCTAAATCATAAGATCATGAAATTTTCTCGTCCGTACACCATTAAAGAAATTGCTGAACTTATCGGCTCAGCATTTATTGGCGATCCTTCTTTGGAGGTAACTGGATTAAACGAAATCCATCGGGTGGTGTCCGGCGATATTGTTTTTTCAGACCACCCAAAATATTACCGAAAGTCTTTGGAGTCAGAGGCTACAGTAGTTTTGATCAATAATAAAGACGTTGATATACCTGAAGGTAAAGGGGTGATTGTTTGTGACGAACCGTTTACCGCATTTAATCAATTGATCGAGCACTTTTCGCCGCTCCGTTTGCCTACATCTATGATTGGTTCACAGGCTAGAGTAGGTGAAGGGACCACGATATACCCAGGCGCTTTTTTGGCTGATGATGTAGTTATCGGAAAGGATTGTCGAATTTATCCTGGGGTAGTGATATTAGCCGGTACTCGAATAGGGGATCGCGTAATTATTCAACCCAATGCAGTTATTGGTTCTCTAGGCTTTTACTATAAAAAACGTGAAGAACGTTTTGAGCGCTTATTAAGTGGAGGAGGTGTTCGCATTGAAGATGATGTTGAAATTGGCTCCGCTTGCACAATAGATCGAGGGGTGACTGATTATACAATTATTGGGCGCGGAACAGTGATTGATAATCAGGTTCAGATTGGCCACGATACGCAAATTGGAAAAAAGTGTTTGTTTGCCTCTCAAGTGGGAATAGCCGGATGTGTTAATATTGGTGATGAGGTTACTCTTTGGGGCCAAGTAGGAGTCACCAGTGGTATTACTATCGGTGATAAGGCTGTTGTTTTAGCTCAGTCAGGTATATCAAAGTCTTTGGCAGGTGGCAAAACCTATTTTGGTTACCCTGCTGAAGAGGCAAGAAAAAAGTACCGTGAAATGGCTTCTATTCGAGTTTTACCAGAGATTATCGAACATTTGCAATTGGATATGTAGAAGAACAGGTTTTTTACAACAGCAAGCCTTGTTACTGACTTTATTGAAATAAAAAAGCCGCTTGATTTTATTCAAGCGGCTTTTTTTGATTGTTACGTTTGGACCATTATTCCATTACCTTAATCCACAAATCGCCATCAAATCGGCCACCAATTTTGTCGGCACGTACTTTTTGGGCTTGTTGATATGTGTCAAATTTGTATAGGAACACATAGAACATGTTGTTGGAAGGATCACGGAAAATACCAGCATCAAAGCCGCCTTTTATCAAGCTCTCGGCTTTACGTTGCGCATTTGCTTCAGACCCAAAAACACCAGCGGTTACGTAGAATCCTTTAGATCCTGGTTGGATCTTACTAGCTGCAGATGAGGAAAGTTCATCACTGCCAGTTTGTGTCTGCTGCTGCTGCTGCTGTTGTGTCTGCTGTTGCTGCTGTTGTTGTTGGCGACGACGCTCCTCGGCAGCACGTTGTACAGCGTCTGGATCTTCAGTCGATTGTTCGCGAGCTTTTTCGTATTCGCGGCGCAATTCGTCTCTAGCCTCACTTAGTTTGTCTTCAATGGCTTGATTCATTTCGTCGGAACGTCTGCGATCCATTTGGCGCATGCGCTTAACTTCATTTTCAAGGCGATCTACCTTGGAGTTGCTACCAAATCTCCAAGTTAGCATAAGTTCTTGTGATGTTCCTAGGTTTGCAGAATAGGCATTCGTAGAGAAATCATATGCATAACCAATGGTAAGCTGGTCATTGATGTGAAAGCCTAGATTACCAGTTACGGCATAGTCAGAGCGGTACATGGCACCGATGAAACCAATACCTTTTATGTTAAGAACACCACCAGCATCTACCATTACGGGTATCGCTGGGCCTGTCCTAACCATTACTAGCGGTGACAACACAGCTCTTTCTGCCTGAATGTCGATGTCGTAAGAGACATTAAACATAAAGTGACGAACGGTATTGAATTGGTTTTCTAGGTCTAAACCAGGTTGATTCAAGAAACGAACGGGACTTCCTAAGAGTTGAGGAATAGCCATGCCCACTTGCAGTCGATCAATACGGAGGTTTATACCAGTATTGATATCAAAAATACCACGACCACTAAAATCACCGGCTAAATTAGGATCATTAGGGTCTAAGGTACGTATTGCAGTTCTGTTAAGACCTGAGTTTAGAAAGCCTCCCGCAAGTCCAAAGCTCAGGAAGTTTTTTTCGCTGAGCTGCAAGTGATAAGCATACGCAGCGTAAAATCCATAATTTTGCACTATGCCGGCTTCATCATTGAATCCGTAAACGCTGTAGCCTACATTATCAGAGCCAATGTTTCCGTTGAGCGCTATGGCTGCGGTTTGTGGTGCACCATCCATTCCAGCCCATTGGCGTCGGTAAATCGCGGAGACCTCAGTGGCTCCATCAGTGCCACTTTGTGCCGGATTGTAAATGAATGGAGTGAAAAAGTAGTTTGAATAAAGCGGTATTTGCTGAGCTTGAACACCCGCAAACATCCCACTTAAGATCAAAATTGTCGAAGTTAGTAATTTTCTCATTTTGGCAATATGTTGAAAACGAATCCCCTAAAGGGAATTCGTTAAATTTGAAATTTATTGGACGTTTCTCAAGATAGTTACAGCTCCCTTGTATCGAATTTCACTATTACAATCTAAGATTATATAGTAAACACCATCGGGAAGTTCAGCACCACCATTGTTGGTTCCTTGCCAGTTGTTTTGGTAGTTTTCTGATCTGAAGACTTCAGCGCCCCAGCGATTGAGAATCGTGAGACTGCAATTATCACCTTCCATGACTTCACTTAGATTTAGTGCATCATTAAAGCCATCGCCATTGGGCGTAATCAAATTCGGAACACGATCGGCGATTTGGTGCGGTAAAAGAGGATCTTCTGGTAAAGGTTGAACAATAACGATCATCGAATCAATATCGGTACAGCCATTTGGACCAACAATTTCAAGATAGTAGGTGACCGTATCAGGTTTGCTAGACGCTATCGTGAAAGGATTTGCAATGAACGGGTTGCTAAAGAATACGGGTTTGTTGGCCGACCAGAAATAGGCAACTCCACCACTTCCATTCAGTTGAACAGTGCTGTCTGGGAAAGTTGTGATGTCTGGACCTGCGTTGGCAACGGGATTAAAGAAAATAGCGGTAATTCCTATTGTTGATTCGCAGGCGTTAGTTCCGCGTCCAACTACACTATAGTTTCCGGGTTGACTAACCCATATAGCGGGGCCAGTTTGTCCGGTGTTCCATGTATAGGTATTAGCTCCTTGAGCTACTAATAATAGGGAGTCCCCAGGGCAAAGTCTGATGGTATCGTCAGAAATATTGAAGCTTAAATCTGGTAGAGGTACAATATTCACTCGAAGGGTATCCGAAACAAATTCACATGAACCATTCGTGATGACTAGTCTAAAACTTGTAGTATCGGGGATGAGATTTGTACTTACACTGATAAACGGATTGGTTTCGTTTGGAATATCTGTCCATGAACCAACCGTAAAAAACTGCCACTGATAATCCCAGCCAGCAACAAAATTAACCGCACTGAGAAGTACACTGTCATTTTCACAAATTGATAAAGAAGCCGATGGACGACCAGGCCAAGGAATAGCGGTTACTGGGGATAATGGAATCGTATCAACAACTACATGGAAAACATCAGAGGTGTCGACACAAAAGCCATCGTTAACGACAAGATATACCCTAATATTAGAGTCCACAGCCAGCGTTCTTAGTGTATCTCCAACCAAAGGGAATAAAACTGTTTGACCAAGGAGATTGATGCTGTCTGAAAGCCATTGGTACGAATAGGTTACCCCTGGAATGGCGTTTGGTCCGCTTAAAGTCCCTACAGTTCCTTCACAAAAGCGAATACTATCTGCACTTACGGTGATTCCTGGGCCAGGTGTGCCCACTATGGTTGTAGGGGGAAGATACTTATTGATAAGGACGTCTTCCGTCGATGCTTCACATAGACCAAGGGTTAGACGAAGGCGAAAGGTGCCACTTTCTGTCACCACAAGTGTGTCTCTACCAGATCCAGTTTGACCGGGAATCATCACGCCATTTTCAAACCAGCGATAGGTAAAGCTCTCGCCCAGATTAGGTGCTGGAGCCCGAAGAATCACGGTGTCTCCATCACAAAAGCGCCAATCATTAAATGCGGGACTAAAGTATCCGTTTTCAATACTAAAGCCTTGATCTGCTGGCGGAAGTTTTCCGATAATGATGTTGTCAACAACATTGCCACTTTGCGCTGGATTAGATCCATTAACTCTTAACGAATAAGCACCTTGAGGCAAATTACATGGTATAATTGCTCCTATTTGATATGCTCCAGTGTTAAAAGCAGTCAGTGGGTTGATCTCAATAAAGTTTCCCGAGAAAACACCGGCATTATTCGAAATCTCAACTGTGAACTGATTTCCTGGATTTAAAGGCGTGGCTCCTACCAAAAAGTTAACTGTAATTGTGTCGCATTGACAGCCTTGTGAGGGGGCAGTGGTCCCAATAATTTGAGCGTGACTCAAAAATGGCAGCAAAAAAGTTGCAATCCACCCCAGTGAGCGTAAATAGTTTTTCATTTGATTGAATTTAATTGTGTGTGCAATAACAACAAGTTAAGAGGCTTTAAATTTAACGTTCCAAAATTGTTTTCGTGAGTATGTCGAAATTGTAGATGTTCAAACAGCATTTCAATTTTAATCATACAGAGCGACAAATGTACAACGGAGATCAAAAAAAAATCGTATTTTCGTTTAAATAGCCCATAAACAGTGTGTTTTATTTATTTTTCGATTAATTCACTCATGTATTCGAGCGAGTATTACTTTTGACTCAAAACAATTTATATGGAACGACTTAAGCAGATTCTGTTTGATATGCAATCTAAATACGCTGGTTTTGAATGGGTTGGGTTTTATTTTATGAATCATGAGTCAATGGTTCTCGAATTGGGGCCTTACTTAGGCGAGGCTACGGATCACGTTGTTATTCCATTTGGTAAAGGTATTTGTGGACAAGTTGCGGTATCGGGACAAACCTATCACGCCCCGGATGTGCAGTCTGAGGATAATTATATAGCTTGCAGTTTGGAGACAAAATCAGAATTGGTTATTCCTATTTTCGATGCTGAAGGAATTCTCGTTGCTCAGCTGGATATTGATTCTCATTCTTCGAATACATTTTCTGAGTCTACAGTAGAAGAGCTTGAAAAACTTTGCGAGATGATTGGCCAGAATTGGGAAGCATACACTTCTTAGTGTATTTTTAAATGATAAGAAAGCTTGCTAACTAGAATTTTGCACTTGATGTAAATAAGGTTACGTAAGATCCAAAAACTAGCATAGGGAACGCTTGATCATTTCTTACTGGATGAAGGTAGCTGATATATGCTGATATCAGTGTGTTTCTACTTACAGCTATAGAATTAGTTATGCGAATATCCAGGAAGGTTGCCCCGCGTTCAATTATTCCCTGAATATGATTTACACCAAGGCCAAATTCTTGACTTAAGGTTTGGGCTCTATTTCTTTTGTAGCTAAAGCCAAATGCATAACTCATAAAGGAAGGATTATCTCCAAGCTCTGCATCACCAGATATTAATATGTTTGGAGATAATTCAGCATAATACGACCAGTGATTATTGGGGCCGAAGTCTTCAGTTCCTCGTAGCAAGAAACCAATATATAATGGTGGTGCAAACATAGTTAGTGGGGTGTAGAAAGATGTTCCTAATCCAAATGCCGAAGAATTTTCTACAAATGTTGGCAACACTTTTTCTTTGCGTATAATTTGCTCATTTCGTATGGTGAAGGTTTCTCTGCTTACGGTTCTTATTTCATAATATCTGTCGGGGACCATTCTTTTGACTTTTCCGCGAATAATGCTTCCATCGGTTAATTCAAACTCGGAAATGACAATTGGGAAAGCATCTGGAGTAAATGGTTGCTGAGCAAAAACGGTTTGTGTTGTAATTAGGATCAAGGCTAATATTAGATCGCGCATGATTTAAAAGTTTGAATGGGTATTGTTGAATTGGTTTATCATGCGTAGCATCTGACTAAGTCGCGTTGAGTATCGACGATACGTAAGTCCAATTGATAAATAACTTGATTTAATGTCTTGCGGAACGAAACAAATATCGGTGATTATTGATAATCCACTTGTGTGTCCAAGGGCAAATTCAATGTCGTAAGAAGCGTCGATGGTAAAAGGAAAGCTTAGGTCATCTTCGTAAATAAAAAAGCCCGACCCTATTCCTGCGGAAATACTGTGAGTTACACGCCCCTCTCGATTGAACCTGTAGCCAGCTTGAATATTGCCAGCTAACATAGCGCTGATTTCGGCATTCTCGTTGCTGAATAATGGTGTGAATGAGTTGTTATAATTTGCTTGAATAAATACATCTGAATGGAGTTCCCAGCCTAGAAATAGCTTTAAACCTGTGAGTAAATTAATGTTTTCAATATTAGTGACAACTCCCGTGAAGCCTAAGCCCTGAAAAAAACTAAAATCTTTTCGCCCTCCAATTTCCCAGCTTAATTCCGCAATGTCATCATTGTCTATGGTGACAATCTCGTTGTTTCTCGTTTTGATGCTTTGATAGTCCTCTAATACATTTCTTTGTCGATGCCCTCTAATAATCTCCCCATCTAAGGTTCTTATTTCCGTGATGTAAATGGGGTAGAAATAGTCAATCATTTCTTGATTAATGGAATCTGAAGCGATTTCTTCCCCAGTACTTTGCTTAGACAATAAAAGTTCGTTTTGTTTGTGCAGCACACTTTGTCCAAATGAATCAAACGCAATGTGAAATATTGCAGTAATGACGAGTATTTTTTTTAGATTCATTTGTAGATATTTGAATTCCAAAAGTAAGCTTTAAATTTGATTTTTGCAAGGGGGTAGCTCAGCCGAAATAAATTGATTGCCACCCAAGCTTTCCGAGTGCTTCCGTATGAACTCCTTTTTTTGTGTTGGTGAGTCACTATTATGCTTCCAGTTCGGATATTTTGATCGAATTTTAAGTTGTTTTACCCAATGCAATTATTCCCTCGTTTGCAGGAATGTGTCGTCATGGATGTTTCATTACTTGGCAGCAGTATTAAGCAATTTTCGATCTGGTCCAAGAATTTTTAGGCATTTCTCACGTCCAAGCGGGAAAATAAATTTTCATTGGCTTTCTTTATCTCTCGGTCAAAATCTCAAGCACAATTTGCTGAAGTTAGATGATCAAAAGTTCTTGGGCGCCTAATCGCGCTTTCTGCTCCAAGTCCTCAGCTAAAACCGCCGTGTCCGCAACAGTGGGCAAGGAGCTCCTCCGTCGCTCTTGCCCACTGGCGTCCACTGGCGTTTTAGCCTCCGGGCTTTCCGCTGCAATCGCGGGCGCGGGCGGATCGGGTACTCGAGACTATAAGTTTTAACGTTGAAATTCTGTTTATTCTTGAGTCACAATATGTTTTAAGTTACTCAATTTTAATGCAATTGAAAATCAGGATTTATTTAATTATGAACAATCATTAACTTTGTTTGTGGCATTCTAACCCCACCTTCGGTTATTCTAAGGATATATGTGCCAGAAAGTAGATGTTGGGTTTCCAAAATTAGTTCCGTCTCCCCTTTTATAAATTTTTGTTCCAACACTTTTCTCCCACTTAAATCATAAATAGATATGGATCCGGATGTACTTAGCGGTGAAGAAAAATCAATAAATACTCGTTGTGAAGTAGGATTGGGATACACCGAAAAACTTAGTTTATCATTAATCCTTGTATTGAATCGACTAATGTTAAAGTATGAGCAATTGGATAAAGCATCACAGCCATCTCTATAAATGCGAACGGCAAAGAACCCGGAACTATCAACGGGTAATTCACAGTCACCATTGGATTGGATGGGAACTAAAGCGCCATCCACGCAACGATACCACGAGCAGGAATCAGGCGTGCGTGAAGCTTGCGCAACAAAAATGGAATCATTTAACAGTTGAATATGAGGCATTAAGGATCCTGAACTGTATATAGTTAAAGTGACAATACTGTCTCCACAACTTGTTGATTTTTTATAAACTTTTGAGTGGTTGCCTGAAAACCTATTTAACCCGTTAAAATAAACCGAGGTTGGGTGGCAAACAGAGGTGTCATTCAGGGGGTAAACGCCATTTTCTCCGTTACATAAAGAGTACTTCACCAAAAATGAAGATTTGTCCGAAACATTTTGCGAAGGTGGTGATGACAAAAATGTGGTATCACCTCTCAAATCTATATTGGGCTCTCCTCTGTAGTGTCCAAACAGTATTAAATCATCATCAACGGTAAAGGACTTGACGTAAAAAGCTCTCCCTCTTTCGCCAAAAACTCTACCAAAAATTGGGGAAAAAGACGAATCTATCATTATCAAAAACATCGCATTACCAAATGTCACGCCTCCGCCTTGTCCTATTGATGTTTTAGCACTCATAAACAATGTGCTATCGCTACCGGGAATGACATCAATTGCATGATCCACTAAACCTGTGATCAAAATATTTTGGTTGTCGTCAAGTGAAATGCTTTCTGTTTTATAAAATAAGTTTACTGTCGAAGCATTGACACTCGCTGAAGATTTTTCGAAAAATGTTGTACGCTCAATGCCTCCAACGCTCTTGTTGACCTCAGTTACAATGCGCACATCTTGGAACCTCCTAAAGGGAAATAAAGTATCTAATCCGAGGGCAAAGTTAATTTCATTTAATACGGTGGTGGTATTGTAATAAAAAGTGCTTAGCAATAGGGGGTTGCCGTTTGGTAAAATAACTATGTCATTAGTTTTGAAATGTGTAGCAACGTTGTCAGTAAATAAAATATTAAACCACATCATCTTACCTGCTGAATTGAGCTTTAAAACAAAAGATACCTCATCGAATACTTCTGCCGTAATATTGATGGGGTCGTTGAGATAATTTGTGTAAGCAACACTAGCTCCATTAAACTGTCCGGTTAGAAATACATTGCCATCGTTGTCTATTGCAGAATGAAAATATTTATTGATAAGAGGAAATCTGTTTCTGACAATTTCAGGAAATATCAACCAATTTACATCACCAGAATCGCTAATACTTACAGTTGCATAATTTTGAGTTGACACACTTGTATTACCAGCCAAGTAATTGACGGTATCTCCATGAAAATATCCTTGATCACCTATGATAAGCATAGATAATGCTACATCTCCCGATGCATTAGCCGTAGGGTCATAAAATGCAATTACACCGCCTGATGCATCAAATGTTTTGGCATAAATCAGCTGTCCATCGGAACCTAATTTAATGACAAATCCTGAAAGCCAAGAATGGTTAGTGGCCTTTACTCGCCAATCATCTGTAGAAACACCAACATTTAAACTGTCATAGAAATTTCCAGAAATTATGACACTTCCCTTGCCGTCGTAGGTCACACCTTTTACCAAAATTTCATCGGTAGAGTAGAATTCCACCATCCAATCTAGCGTGTAATTTGCATCAAACTGAGTAATCAACAAATAATTGAAGTTTGGATTGGACGCTGTGTGTATTAGCGTGGTGTCGATTCCTATATCAATTTGCTCCCGATAAAAATGCGCAAACGCCAAATTGCCATTTGCTGAATGGCGTGAAACATGAGACTGTTCTACTCCAGTAGATTTATCAAACGTATGGAAAAAATCAACGTCAAAAGTCTGTGCTAGCAAATTATTGTTTAATATGTTTAAACAAATTAAAATACCCAGTAGGAAACGACACATAGCCGCAGAATATCCGGTTGTTGACGATATGTGTGTTTTTTTATCAATGTTCATGTTTCCTAGTTTAAGTTAGTGAGGTCTTAATTATTCAGTTTTTTGTAATCTGTAGAGGACAAATATATGGTATAACTGCCATATAATATGAGGTTGGGTGTTTATAAATAATATTTTAGTTATTTACCTGCGTTAAATACGTGTGTAGGGTGTAGTCGTGGATGTTTTTTTATGGAGGTCGTGATGCTTAAGTTGTGCTTTCGTAGCCTTTGTTGGATGTCATCACAAGTATGTCCGATGTAGTATTTATTGATTTTTTCATCTGTGCAAATTATTTTTTCTAGCGGTTTCCCGATAGCTATCGGGAGAACCCCGCTTTTGATCATTCTCCTATATGAGAACTATATTTCATGTGGGTTTCAGAGAATATGATGTAGAAGAAGCAATTCATAGTCTGATTTTTTTTTAAGAAAAGGCTACTTGATCCCTTTCCCGTATGGGAGATACTGGGTTCGAACCAGTGACCCTCCCGACATGT
>REDE01000062.1 GCA_007693635.1 Flavobacteriales bacterium
TTGTGCTCTGTAATTCTTTGGATATCATATGAAAATTCAAGTTTTTATGTGAGTACGAAAGTACAAGCCCACTCCCCGGACATACTGTAACTTTACGCACATTCTTGAAAATATAAATCTGCACTTGCCATGACTTTATACCGCTGCCAACTTTAAACTTCTTGCTGTACTTTTGCGCGCAATTTGGTTCGACAGAGCCGAATAAAAATAGACAAACGAAAAAACAAACCTCAAGGGAAAAAAAGCAATTTCAAGCTTCACAAAATTGAAATAGCCTAATCCCCTAACACTCAAAAAAAAATGAGAGTAGCTGTTGTAGGCGTCACCGGAATGGTTGGTCGCGAAATGCTGCAAGTCATGGAAGAATTTCATCTTCCTGTAGACGAGTTAATTCCGGTTGCATCGGAATCCAGTAAAGGAAAAGCTGTGGAATTTCAAGGAAGTAAATGGACTTGTGTCACGCTTGCCGAAGCGGTATCCATGAAGCCTGACTTGGCATTATTCTCCGCTGGAGGGGATGTTAGCACAGAATGGGCGCCCAAATTTGCTGATGCTGGAACTTTAGTTATCGACAACAGCTCGGCGTGGAGAATGGATCCTAACATTAAATTGGTGGTACCAGAAATCAACGCTCACCGACTACAAACCTGTGACCGCATAATCGCTAACCCGAATTGCAGTACTATTCAGTTGGTACTAGCATTGCACCCATTGCATAAAAGCTTTGGCGTGAAGAGGGTTATAGTCTCCACGTACCAAAGCGTTACCGGAACGGGAAAAAAAGCCATTGACCAAATGGAAGCCGAACGCAACAACGAAGAAGCTCAAATGGTCTATCCCTACCGAATCGACCAAAATTGTATTCCCCATTGCGACGTATTCCTTGATAATGGCTACACTAAGGAAGAAATGAAACTTACGCGCGAAACGAAAAAAATCTTAGGCGATGACGCAGTTTCAGTGTCCGCAACCGCAGTTCGAGTCCCTGTTTTAGGAGGACATAGCGAGAGTGTAAATATTGAATTCGAGAGAGAAATCACCGCAGCCGAAGTACGAGAAGTGCTTCGCTTCGCCAGAGGAATAAATGTTCTTGACGACCCATCAACTAACTCCTACCCCATGCCGTATTACAGCAGAGGAAACAATGAGGTGTTTGTAGGAAGAATTCGGGAAGACATCAGTCATCCGAAATCCGTAAACCTATGGATCGTGGCCGATAACTTGCGTAAAGGCGCGGCAACCAACGCTGTGCAAATTGCGAAATACTGTTTGGAAAACAACTTATTAAAAGCATAAATATGAAGGTTTCACGTATTGACCAGCTACTCAAAGACAAGAAAATAGGATTGGAAGTTAGTGTCCAAGGATGGGTTCGTACCTTTCGTTCAAATCGGTTCATAGCACTAAATGACGGATCAAGCATTCGTAATTTACAATGTGTTGTAGACTTTGAAGCTTTCGATGAGCAACAATTAAAACTCATAACGACTGGAGCCTGTATTGAAGTTACGGGTGATTTAGTTGCCTCTATGGGTGCGGGTCAGGAAGTGGAAATACAAGTCAAAAAATTAAAAATCCACGGGGCTTCGGATGCCGAAAAATATCCGTTACAACCCAAAAAACATTCTTTGGAGTTTCTGCGTGAAATTGCGCATTTACGACCGCGTACTCAAACCTTTGGTGCTGTTTTTCGCATCAGACACCACGTATCGTTTGCCATTCACCAATATTTTCATCAGCGCGGTTTTTTCAATGTCCACACCCCCATCATCACGGGTAGCGACGCCGAAGGTGCCGGAGAGATGTTTCGCGTGAGCACCATTGATCCAGCAAACCCACCACGCAACGAAGACGGAACACTAAACTACAAGGAGGATTTCTTTGAAAAACCAGTGAACCTAACCGTTTCGGGACAACTTGAGGCGGAACTCTTCGCCACCGCACTTGGCAAGGTGTACACTTTTGGACCTACGTTTAGGGCTGAAAACTCGAACACCTCCCGCCATCTCGCCGAATTCTGGATGATCGAGCCGGAAGTAGCCTTTGCAAACTTACACGATAACATGGATCTGGCAGAAGACTTTTTGCAATCTGTGATTAAGTCGGTGCTTGAAAATTGCCGTGAAGACCTCGAGTTTTTGAGTCAGCGGCTGGTGGATGAAGAAAAAGGCCTTGCCGCTGCCGAGCGTTCAAGCATGAGTCTCATCGAAAAATTAGAATTCGTTGTCAACAACAGCTTCCGAAGAGTAAGCTATACCGAGGCCATCGATATTCTAAAAAATTCCAAGCCCAACAAAAAGAAAAAATTCAATTACATCATCGAAGAATGGGGCGCTGACCTGCAATCTGAGCACGAGCGTTATTTGGTAGAAAAACACTTCCAATCACCAGTAATTCTCTTTGATTACCCCGCAAAAATCAAAGCCTTTTATATGCGGCTCAACGAAGATGGTAAAACAGTTCGAGCCATGGACGTTCTGTTCCCAGGTATTGGGGAAATTATTGGTGGGTCGCAACGTGAAGAACGCTACGATGTTCTGAAAAAGAAAATGGAAGATTTTCACATCGAACCTGAAGAGCTTTACTGGTACTTAGACACACGCCGCTTCGGAACTTGCGAACACAGTGGTTTTGGATTGGGCTTTGAACGCTTGGTGCAGTTTGTTACCGGTATGTCCAATATCCGCGATGTGATCCCATTCCCTCGTACTCCGGGGAATTGTGAGTTCTAATACCTATTGATTTGAACATACAACGAACAACCTACTGGTCCATCATTGGAGGTCTCTTTATCCTGAGCACTCTCCTATATGGTGGGGCTTTTTTTAGGTTGTCGAATGCCGACCAAGCCGTGTATGTTCTCATGACCGAACACTTTAGTTTAGCTAAAGGACTCTACTATTGGGGACAAGACCGCTTTGGTTCACTTATTCCGGCCTTGGCGCATCCATTGACCTACATAATGCCAAGTATTTGGGCACTCACTTTGGTGCAAATGCTTAGTTTATTTGGTGCTTGGTGGATTTGGAGTAAATCCCTCGATCGTCCTCTAAGTAAAATCGTATTAGCGGCGGCATTTTGGCTCCCTCCCCTAGCCTTTTATTCAGCGGTAGTTATTGCACAACCTTACCATATACTCCTGCTTCTATGGGGACTGTGTATTCATTTGGCCAAAAGAGAATCAAAGCTATCGTGGGGATTAGCGGGCTTAACACTAGGTCTTTCGTACTGGGTAAGTGAAGTGTCTATCGTTCTTGTAGGCTGGATGCTCATATACTACGTACAACCAAGCAAATGGAGGAGAATTATCCCTATGGTACTGGGTGCACTGCCCGGCATTGCGCTGATATTGGCCGCGAAAAACAACGCAACGAGAATACCGATCTACCAGCAGCAAATGCTTGTGGACTTCAACGAATTTACAACTGGCATCGCTCGCATATTTGAGGGAATTATTGCGCATAGTCTGCAAATGCCCATTTCAAGATGGGCCGCCATGACAACGCATATCCTATTGGTAGTAATTGCCATTATCCTGATCATACGCACCTTCCGACTGCTGTATAAATGGATGATTTTGCGACTTGAAAAAAGCGCATTGGATCTAGCACCCGCATTTTTGCTTTTTGGTCTATTGGCTTTAACACTCTCCTCGTATTGGGTGTATTACCACGAAACCTCCATTCGGTACTTTGCCATGCTTTACCCCTTAGGTATCTTTTTTTGGCTACAAACATTCGATAAAAAGAAAAGCATACCAGCCAATCTGCTGGTAATCGCCATGATGTTTACGGGGGTAATTGACACTTTCCGCCTCTATACAAATTTAGAGATTCCGGAAAATCGGATGAGTTTCAACGAAGCCAAACAGTTTATAGTCGAAGAAAACGCCGTGTATATCGGTGACTACTGGACGGTATATATGCCGGGATTTTGGCACCCAAATAAAGCGTATTATTTCAGTCATGAAGACGGATACGTTCGCAACTCCCATCAGTTAAAAGAGGTGTTTAAGACTGATCAGAAGATTTTTGCGATTGGCGACAATTGGTTGGAAAGTTTTCCAGATACGCTCAATCAATTTCAACGACAATTCATTAAGCTAGAAGAAACCGAAAATGCCGGCTATCAAGTGGCGCGTTATGAGGTTGTTGTGCGTTAGTGTTTTCAAGCTTTAGGCTATTACGGGATTATAGCGCATCAGTTTGGAGTCAATTTGGAGGAGATTATACCCTGGCATTATTCGTTCAGCTTTTTATAGATTTTCTTCATCATTAATTCTTTGACTAAGTCGCCAAACACTTTGTCCTCCAATATTTTTTCAAATATTTCCTGATTCTGGTCCA
>REDE01000021.1 GCA_007693635.1 Flavobacteriales bacterium
TACCGCAATAAGACGAAGAGCAATAACGGTAAAAGCCGCAGCGAATTCTGTTACAGCGGATGGATGCTGAAAGTGGTGACTTAAGAAATAAACGACGCCACCAGCCACGCAAGCTAAGGCGTAGATATCACGGCGAAATAAAAGCGGAACGTCGTTCAGGAGCACGTCACGAACCACACCTCCCAGAGAACCGGTAATGGTCCCCATAATAACGCAGACCCAAATAGGGAGCCCCGCATCTACACTAATTGAAATGCCAACAACGGTAAACAAGCCTAAACCAATAGAATCAAAAAGAAACAATGTGCTTCCCATCTTAAACAAACGCTCTCCAAATACTATTGTAGCAACTAAGGCAATTCCAGTAGTGAGAAAATACTTAGGGTCTAACATCCAAAATGGGGTTTCGTTGAGCAACAAATCGCGAAATGTGCCGCCTCCTGTAGCGGTCACTAAACCAATAATAAACGCTCCAAACCAGTCGATTTGCTTTCCTGAAGCCATGCGAATACCGCTTACAGCAAAAGCAAAAGTGCCCAAAAAATCGAAAATTGTGGTGATGCTCATGCGGCAAAAGTAACGGAAAAAGGGTGCATATTTCCTTGACGAAAGATTGCTTTTGCCAAAAAATACTACCGGTTGTGAAAAAGCAGTAGATTTTTAAAGCCGATTCTTAGAAAACATAACCTACTGATACGGTAAAACCAAGGCCAATGTTGGTCCTACTATGGAATCGATTATAATAAGCTACGCGCTCACTCAACGGAATTGCAGTGTCATTGACGGAATTACTATTATCGTACTCATCAAAGCCCCTAACCATGCCTAAGTTACGTATATGCGCTCTTAAATCGAAACCAACAAACACATTTTCGTTGATAAACTCATGCAGACCAAAAGCCCAATATCCCATAAACGTTACTCCCGAATTTGGTGTAATAGTTTCGTTAAATGTGGCGTCATTCTGCCCTGCGTTTTGGCTAACAAAAGTTATACTTTCTGAAGAGTAGAAAATGCTTGTGCCTCCTAATTCAAAGTAATAATTAAGCGGCGCATAAGAAGAGTATATTCGCAGACCTAGGGAAAGTTGTGTGTTCACCGTTCGAAAGTGCAGCTCATCTATTGGGGAAACGCGGGCTCCTGGGGTAATTGGCGATACTGGTATTGCGTCGGAGTGAACAAAAAAATCTCTATTAAAAGAGTATGACGTATAACGGTGAAGACCTCCGGTAACAGAGTTATTTCTATTAAGAAGTCTTTCGTAGCTTAAGCCGATGCGCGGATTTAGTCTAACTAACCCCGGTAATAAAGAATAAGCAAACTCTGTTCCGGTAGGTCCTTGAGGCTGATATAGCGTCAGTAGAAAAAGACCATAATCTACACTAACGGTATTTTTTCTGCCCAAAAATCCAGGGATATTTTGTGCGTATAAAAAACAAGGGAGAAAAACTAAAATGGATAGTAACCTTTTCATAAAATAAATTTAGCAAATGAGAAAAAGATGCATTAATCGTTAGCTACACGAAACAATTTATCGTATATCATGGCCTTTTTTTGCGCTTCAGACATGTAACCATCGAGCTTTTCAACAAAGTGATAGCGAGCATATCCGTTTTTTATATCGTAAACCGTAACAAACTGATATACTTCCCCGTATGGTTTAATTAGTGACGCGACCGTAAAAAGAACGAATGGTGGAAAAACCAAAGACCCCACCAGACCAAATACGATATCATAGGCTAAATCGGTTTTTGTTTTTTTGTAGGTAATCAACCCGGTGTAAAGGACATATTGAGTTCCGTACTTTTCAATAAACGCGTCTACTTGGTCACTTCTACTTACCATGTTTTCCGTCCTAGGATGCTTCCAGTATTCACTGAGCCAGTCGTTGACAAACATCAAGTCATTAAACTCCTCATCTTGATTTTCCTGGAGGGTTTTATAGTCTAAAAATGAGGCCTCAAGTCCTATATTTTCAAGATATGTTGGAATAATTTCACGCATTTGTCTCAGTTCCACATCAGTCTCTTCAAACTTGATAATTGGTCTATAATTGTTGAACATATTGCCCTGTTTAAGCTTGAGGTATCGAGGCGTAACGACTACGACCTTTTCGATAGGTGCTTTCTTAGGTTGCTTTGCAGAGGCTGTTTCTGAAGTCGCTCCTTTAACGCGTCGACTATACCAAGACAAATAATTGTTGCTGCTTTTAAATGCTGCTAATTCCTTTTGCATTTCATCCCATTCTGCCTTGAAAGTTTGGTCTTGAAACAAGTCCACAAATGCATAGGCATGGATATCATCTCGACTTCGCTTGGCTCTGCTTAATTTTGAAACTTTAGAGTTTCTCCTTCTTGAATCAAGCTCTTCTTCTACTTTTTCTTCCTCCTCGTCTTCTGGGACTGGATATTCGGTTTCAAAATTATCAGTGGTAAGTTCGTGAAAAAACACCAGCTCGCGCAAACTCTTTTTAAACATCTGTTTCAAAAAGGGGTCGTCGGGGAACATTCTATGGTTCTCAAAATTATATTGTGCAGAAAGTATTGACAAACCTTTAGCGTCAAGCTTGTCGAACAAGAAATACACGGACTGAAGATTGCCCTCAATGTCGCTCGCTTCAGGGATAAATCGTGTTTGCTCATTGTTTTTATAAGTAGCAAATGTATGCAGAGCAATGCCTACATTTTTACGTAAGAATTTGTTGTTAGGATGACTATTAAGCAGTAGAAAGCTATTATATATTGCTTCAGGATATTGTCTATTTGCTAGAAATAAGGCGGAATTTTCAAAACGAGCCATTTCTTGCGCCTCTTTAAAAGCCTGCTCACTTACAATATACCACTCCTTGCCGCTGCTGGGGGTATTCTGTATTACCTTTTCCAGTGCTTCGCGACGAGCCTTCAAATTGGGGTGCGTACTCTTAGAATCATCATAGTCTTCATATGCGGTAATATTTCGCACTGTTTCAGGAAACAGGTTTGTATCCAAAACAAAGCGATCAGAATTAAAAAACGTTTTGTCGATATCAAGCTCATCAAAAGGCAAATATGAGTACAGCATGACGTCCAATACGCGCAATGCCTCTTCTGGGTCGTAATTTGTCTTGGAAAAAATACGCATATACCCTTCCAAATCTGCCTCAAATTCGTGTGATTTTGAGTAATTACTCATCGCGATAAGCTTATCGTCGCCGCTTTGTCTGCGATAAGCAGCCTCTCCTTTTTCAATCTTCAATTTCTCAAGAAAACCATCAATCACGTGATTTTCTTCAGAGTGTATCAATTCATGACTTAAAACAAATGCCAATTGCGCTTCATTCTCGACTTGAGCAAGCAACCCTAAATTAACGAGCAAAACGCCATCTTCGGTGGCGGCAGCATTAAACTGAGGACTACGCACGGTGTAAACCCGAATTTTTTTGTTGGTTTCGCCATACACTTCCAACAAGTAATCCATCACTTGCTGAAGATAATTAGTTACCGGATCACCGTATATAATACTTCCATTAGTAAGTAATTCATCGAGAAAAAACTGATTGTTTTGATGAAAAACGCTCTGACGCTTGCGCGTTTTTCTATCAGCACTTCCATCAACGGTGGTCAAGGCCTCCATGTATTTCGACGTGAAGAAGTCTGTGAAGTCTTGTGGAATAGGGCCTGAGGCGCGCAATGGTTGATAATCGACGCGTTGGGCGTACGAGATAGACAAACTACACAAGACAAGAATCAGTGAAGAATAGAGTTTTCGCATGAGAATAATTTACAGATAGACAAAATTAAAATTCTACGCTTTTTGAAATAACAATAGCTAAAATCACTTTGACAGGTTACACCTTTAGCAAATTATCGAGATAAAAATGTTGCGAAAAAAAGAATCCGAATAGAATTCATTCACCAATTGTACCCCAAAAAATTCCCTTCACTAAAAAAGACATGCAAAAGCAAAGCTGCTGTTTTGAGACACACGCTCAAAAATTTAATCAAATTAAGCTTGAATATCGACTACAAAAATATGGTTAAAAAGCATTTTCGACCAAGAATTTTAACACAATGGGGCTGCATTAAAATATTTAGATGTGTGTAAAGACGTAGTTGGGGGTTACATAAAGCTCCAAATACACCATTAACTCTAGAGAACAAAAGCCAATCGTTCCCATCAAACTTCATAAAGCCCTATCCGCCCGCGCCCGCGATTGCAGCGGAAAGCCCGGAGGCGAAAACGCCAGTGTACGCCAGCGGGCAAGAGCGACGGAGGAGCTCCTTGCCCGCTGTTGCGGACACGGCGTTTTTCGCCGAGGACTTGGAGCGGAAAGCGCGATTAG
>REDE01000165.1 GCA_007693635.1 Flavobacteriales bacterium
TAACAACTAAAATGGACAAGGAAATAAAAATGGGGTATTGCATTGGCATTGATGTCAGTAAAAAGCGTTTAGATGTTGACAAGCTTGGTAAGCCCATGGAAGTTAACAATGATGAGTTAGGTATTACCAGCCTTATAGGAGAGCTAACATTACTACTAAATCAAGGCCAGCTTGATTTAGTGCTATGCGAAGCTAGTGGTGGCTATGAACAGAAATTGTTGCGCGCATGCCATGTAAATGGTATCCCAATTCATTTGGTACATGCGAATAATATCAAATACTTTTCCAGATCCAAGGGAATTAAAGCAAAAACAGACAAGTTAGATGCCAAGACGATTAGCGCTTATGGAAACGAAAGAAAGCCAGAACCCGATATATTTTATCTTAACGAAACGTCTGAAAAAATAAGGTTAATGTTAAAGCGACGCGAACAATTGATAGCAGATAAAAGACGTGAAGTTTGTCGACTGGATAAAATTGAAAATCTCGATATCTTGGAGATGATCAAGGCGCATATTGAATGGCTAGACAAGTCTATTAAAGACATTGGGGGAAAATTATTGGATTTGAAAAAATCTGATGATGTTAAAGAGTCACATGCTTTATTAAAAAGCATTCCCGGAATTGGGGATTTACTAGCCAATTATTTAATAGCATTTTTACCGGAGCTTGGAAAGTTGTCTCATAAAGCGCTAGCGGCATTAGTAGGTGTGGCGCCCTTTAATCATGATAGCGGAGAACACCAAGGGAAGAGATTTATTCAAGGTGGTCGTTCTAAATTGCGGCAACTACTCTATATGGCGGCTATGACGAGTATCAAATGGAACATGCCATTGCAAAGTGCATATTCCACAGCAAATCGATCAAGCATTCCGCTCCAAATCGATCACTAATTCCGCCCTAATTCGATCACTGATTCCGGTGCAAATCGATCAGTAATTCCGCTCCAAACCGATCAGTGATTCCGCTCCAATTCGATCACTCATTCCACTCCAAACCGATCAGTCATTCCGGTCGAAATCGATCAGTCATTCCAGAGCACAGCGACTAAGGCGCTGTTTTGTATATCAAAATAGCTTTACTACATTTTACCTTTCAAACAACACATTGAACTGAGAGGTAAAAGCCATGTCCAGGAGTAACATTTCCATGAGAAAAGTGAAAGAAATACTAAGACTTAAGCACGAAATGCGCTTAGGAAACCATGTCATTGCCGCCAGCGTTGGAGTTAGCAGCAGCACGGTAAGTGATTGTTTGCGCCGAGCTAGAAACGCCCAAATAAGCTGGCCATTGCAGTCAGATTTAGACGAAGAGCAGCTTATTCAGCGCCTCTACCCTCCCTCCAGGCAACAGATTACTGCAGAGAACCGAGGCGACCTGAATTGGCTACAGGTTCACAATGAGCTAAAACGCAAGGGCGTCACCCTGCAATTATTGTGGCAGGAATACAAGGCGAAGCATCCCCAAGGAATTGGTTACAGCTACTTTTGTGAGAGCTACCGCGAATGGAGTCAAACACTTGAAACGTGGATGCGTCAAACGCACAAAGCGGGAGAGAAATGTTTTGTCGACTATGCGGGTGCAACGATACCTATTGTCGTGAACACAGAAACTGGCGAGACTCGTGAAGCGCAAATATTTGTTGCTGCATTAGGTGCGTCGAACTACACGTTTGCAGAGGCCACGTGGACACAGCAATTGCCTGATTGGATTGGTTCGCACGTTCGTGCGCTGAAGTTTTTTGGCGGTGCGCCCGAGATTTTTGTACCAGACAATTTGAAGGATGGTGTGATCAAGGCGCATCGCTATGAGCCGGACTTAAACCCCACCTATCAGGAAATGGCAATGCATTACGGTATCGCCATACTTCCGGCGCGTGTGCGAAGACCGAAGGATAAGGCAAAGGCAGAAAATGCAGTGCTGCAAGTAGAGCGCTGGATTCTTGCAAAGCTTAGAAATCGGATTTTTTTCAGCTTGCAGGAACTCAACGCTGCCATACAGGAATTGTTGCATGAATTAAATAATCGACTTTTTCAGAAGCTGCCTGGTTCACGCTATAGTCAATTTGAAGAGCTCGAAAAGCCAGCTCTTCGCCCATTACCACCCACTCCGTATTGCTATGCGGAATGGAAAAAAGCGCGAGCCGGCTTGGACTATCATATCGAATTAGAGGAGCATTGGTACAGTGTTCCTTACGCATTAGTGAAGAAAAAGTTCGATGTGCGCTATACGCAATCGACGGTAGAAATATTTTATTGCGGTAAACGCGTAGCATCGCATCCCAGGAGTATGCATAAGCATCAACATACCACCATAAAGGAACATATGCCTAAGAACCATCAGCTCTATGCGGATTGGACGCCTGAGAAAATAGAGAAATGGGCGAAGAAGATTGGATCTGCAACAAGCCAGTGGGTCACGAAGGTTATAGAAAGTTGCATGCACCCGCATCAGGGATTTCGTTCGTGTTTAGGTGTTTTGAATCTTTCCAAGACTTACAGTCCAGAACGCTTGGAATCTGCTTGCAAGCGTGCATTAGAGATTGGCGCGCTGACTTACAAAAGTGTTGTCTCTATTTTGAAAACGAGCCAAGACAAATGCTCGTCTGAAAAATCTGAAGAGTCTACCTCTATTCCTGATGCACATGAAAATGTGCGCGGTAAGAAATATTTCAATTAAAATAGGAGAAGAAAATGCTACTACATCCGATCATAGAAAAACTAAAGCAACTACGTCTTAACACTATTGCAAATGCCATTAAGGATCAGGCGATGCAAGCTGGCATTAAGGATTTAAGCTTTGAAGAACGGCTTGGACTTCTTGTCGATCTGGAAATGACTGCACGTGAAAGCAAGAGGCTTCAGAGCCGTTTAAAGAATGCCAAATTCAAGGAAGATGCATGCTTTGAAGATATTGATTACCATACACCGCGCGGACTTGATAAATCAGTGCTGGCATCGCTGTCGCAATGCAGCTGGGTTGACGGCCACAAAAATATTTTAATCATTGGCCCAACAGGGTCAGGTAAAACGTTTTTGGCGTGCGCATTAGCGCATAAAGCCTGCACGCTTGATCACACAGCAAAGTATTATCGATTACCACGATTACTCTCTGATATTGCGCTCAGCAAAAATGATGGTCGATACAGCAAATTAACTCAAGAGCTCGCAAAACCAGATGTTCTAATTCTGGATGATTTTGGTCTGGTGGCATTTTCAGATGAAAATAGACGCGACCTCTTGGAAATAATTGATGATCGCTATAAGAAGCGCAGCACTATTGTAACAAGCCAGCTTCCTGTGAAGTTATGGCATGAAACTATTGGCAACGGCACTTTGGCTGATGCGATTCTGGATCGTTTAATACACAATTCGTATCGCTTAGACATGAACATGAGCGTCGATTCAATGCGTAAAATCAAAGAGGAGTTAATACCAAACCAGGATTAAATGAGCAGGCTTGGTCTGTGGGCGATCCTTCGGATCGTGTGGACAAAACTGATGGACGAAATGGGGAAAACATCCATGTTTCCCCCATTATCGCCCACAGCTTGTGCCCACACTTCGCCCACAGATACCTGTAATATCGCAACAAAAAATTATCAAACGTCCATAAAATTCATATCACACACGCTTTCTATTGACATCAATACCAAAACCGTTTAAATAAAGCAGACGTTGCTATGCCCTGATTTGTTGATCGGATTTGGCCGGAATGCCTGATCGGTTTGGAGTGGAATCCGTGATCGAATTGGAGCGGAATAGCTGATCGGTTTCAACCGGAACCCTTGATCGGTTTGCAGCGGAATCGCTGATCGAATTACACCGGAATCAGTGATCGGTTTAAGCCGGAATGACTGATCGAATTGAGTGGAATACGCAAGCGCAACACTTTCAATTAAATACACTCCGATATTCTTGAAAAATGGCATTGACGAGCCATTGAAAGTTTTTTGTGTTTCCGCCATGGAGACTTCGGCCGTGCCAAATGGTGAGTCTCCAATTAGCTGGGTATTACTAACAACACATCCCATAGTATCATTGAAATCAGCAATACAGATTTTAACTTGGTATACTTGGCGCTGGATTATCGAGCAAATTTTCAGAACAATGAAAAACAAAGGGCTTAAAATTGAAGATAGTCAAATTGAAAGCCAAAAGAAGTTGAAAATACTATCGATATTAAGTGTAGCAACCGCAATTAAAGTAATGTCACTGGTTGAATCGCGTGATGGTAAAATTAATCGTAGCGCTACTGATTTATTTTCAAGTGAGGAGCTTATGGTATTGATGTTGCTTTGCAAAAAATTAGA
>REDE01000103.1 GCA_007693635.1 Flavobacteriales bacterium
TCAGTATGATTTCTTTTTCGGCTTTTCGAATGAGTTCGGAGGTAAAGGCGTACGCATCGAATATTTGTCCGTCGAAAAAGATGCCTTGGGTGGGCAGGTCCTGGGTTTTGAGTTGAAGAGAGATTTGTTGAACTTCTTTGCTGAGATTCTCGAAGTTATTCTCAATTCTGTCCATGCGTTGATTCATGGCGTATCCCTTCAATAAATAGTCCCTTAAAACATTCGTTGCCCAAATACGAAATTGCGTGCCCTGTTTGGATTTTACTCGATAGCCAACTGAAATAATCACATCTAGATTATAGTATTTTGTTTTGTATTTTTTTCCATCTGTGGCAGTTGTCAAGGATTCCTTGACAACTGAATTAGAATCAAGCTCTTTTTCTCTAAAACAATTTTTGATATGCAAGCTAATGTTTTGCTTGCTTTGGTCAAATAGTGAAGCCATTTGGGCTTGGGTAAGCCAAACTGTTTCCTCTTCAAGTCTCACTTCAATATGTTCTCTAACTTCATTTGGTCTGTATATAATAATTTCATTTTTCATAAAATTGATTTGTCGCTCTTAGTTTTATTTGGAGTTCAGAGGTAAAGGCTTACGCGTCAAAAATTTGTCCGACGAAGAAGATACCTTGGGCGGGCAGGTCTTTCTCAAATTATGTAATCGAACGGCACCGACAGTACATTTTCAATTCACATTCATCAGAAACCCCGGTACAAAAATCAAAGAAAAAGATGCCCATTCTTGGTGGCAGACATTCATTTTCCAAAAGATTTACGGTAAGATCATAACGCATGGGTGGCGGCACTTCAGATGGCATATCAACGTGGATATTCCAGGAATGGAGCATATCTTCAAATACCTCGCAAACCATAAGTAGTTCTTTATTCGTAAACTGATCTGAAGGCGGAAAATCTTCCTTAGTTAGAGCCTGTCCATAAAGTAAAGTGGCTGAACTAGAAAGTTCGAGAGCAAGGCTTGCGAACCCCGATAGCTATCGGGGGAAAAACATTGAGTTTACATTAGTAAATGACTAAATTTTGGACTGAGCATAACGCAGCTATCGGACTTTATAGAAAGACACTAGTTAGTCCGCAAAAATGCTTAAATGGTTTCTGTCCATCCCCTGAAACCCATTCCTCAATTTCTCTGAAATGGGTTTCCAAATCTTTAGCCATAAAGGCTTTTTGTTCGAGCTCTTTATCGTAAACATTGTGCGCATTCTCAATGTCGTTCAATAGGTGTTTGAGGTATTTGTGCATGATAAATGTATATTATGGTTATTACTGAAGCAAAAGTAATAAATAATACTTTTCTTACAAAATAATCTTGATGCATATTTTTGAGGTTGATTGTTAACTTGATTTATTCTCACATTTTGTTTTATTTGCACGTCGTGTTTTGTCGCTACAAGCAAATACATTTGCCGCATTAACAACAAAAACTCACACCATGACATTAGCTGAATGTATAGAACGCATCGACCATCCGGGTAGCATTGTATTGTTGGAGGGTAAGCGCAAAGTTGCCGCAGAAGATCAAGTCCGCTTGGTGGAGCTGGGCAAATTGTTGGCCGCGCAGACCAAACACGTCGTCTTTCGCAGTGGCAATGCCGCCGGATCAGATCAGTTTTTCTCCGAGGGTGTGGCCTCGGTGGATAAAACCCGACTGGAAGTCATTACACCCTACGCCGGGCACCGAAAAACCACCAACCAAGCCTACCGCACCCACGCTCTCGACGACATCAACATTGCCGAGGAGCCGGAGGTCATCTATCATTCCAAATCCCACAAAAAAATGGCCGGACTGGTGGATCGCTATGTCGCCGGAGATAAAGGCCATTACGCCATCAAAGCCGCATACATTTTGCGCGACACGGTTAAAGTTCTCGGTGCCAAAAACATTCCACCCGCCACCTTCGCCATTTTCTACGACGACCTCAACGATCCCATGCAAGGCGGCACCGGTCACACCATGCGCGTATGCGACGAACACGGTGTGCCGCGAATTGACCAGAGGGTGTGGATGGGATTTTTGGGTGCTTAATCGCGCTTCCCGCCAATCGCGAGCGGCTATCGGCAAACAAACACTCGGAAATCTGTCTTACTTTTGGCAACTCAACATTGAAGTCCAGAACTTATGAGCATTCCTTTAAACGCATTTGAGCAACACATAGATTCGACTATTTTGAGTCGTGGTCAAACGTATTTTAAGCAAGGAAGGGTTAGCGAACCGGAATTGATTAAGGCTAATCACTTAGAATTTGTAGTGGAAGGGTCTGACGAATACAGGGTAACCATTCTGTTTCAAAATGAAGAAATCAAACATCACGATTGTACTTGTCCGTACGAAGGGGTTGTTTGCAAGCACGTCGTCGCCTGTATTTTTTATATGCAAAAAGATGAACTGGGAATGGAAGCCCCCAAGCAAAAATCACGAGCGAAAAAAGCAAAAAAGCCTTCGGTAGAGGAACAGGCAAAAATCATTTTAGAAAAGCTTTCGCACGAAGATTTAATGCAGTTTACAGAAGATTTTGTACTGTCGAACGAATCGTTTCGCGACTACTTTTTAACCACCTTTGCACATCTTAACCCCCATTTGACACTGGCGGATTACAAAAAGATTATTCGGACTGAGATCCATTCTCACAGGAGCGGACGATATCGGTTTATCTCTGAGAGAGAAGCGGGGGCATTAGGGCTAAAAATATCTAAAATACTAGGACTTGGTGAGCAACACATTGTAAACGGTCGCTTTGAGAGTGCGTTTTTTATTGGTGTTGCGGTGTTAGAAGAAATGTTTAAAGCCTTTGAGTACGCTGATGACAGTGGAGGGGACATTGGTATGTGTATAAATGAAGCCATGAGATTACTCAAAAGCTTGGCCGACAACTTGGAAGAATCACACCCCGTACGCAAAAAGTTATACAAGTACGCAATAAAGACTTTTGAAAACCAATTATTTGATGAATGGAGCTGGCATTACGAGATGCTTGAAATAGCGCAAAGATCTGCCGCTTCGGCGAAAGAAATAGAAGAGGTATTTACATTGATTGATTTTGAAATTACAGTCTGCCAGGAAAATGAATTTAGAAAACACAGATCCGAACGTCTAGAGCTGTCGAAATACCATTTGATTTTACAGGTAAAAGGAAAAGACCAAGCCCTTGCATTTGCTCAAGAGAATCCGCACAACG
This sequence comes from Flavobacteriales bacterium, assembly GCA_007693635.1. Classification (GTDB taxonomy): domain Bacteria; phylum Bacteroidota; class Bacteroidia; order Flavobacteriales; family Schleiferiaceae; genus CSBr16-58. The sequence continues at coordinate 3,192 of REDE01000103.1, forward strand.
ATGACCTTCGTGATGAGTTGCTACGCGCCGCACTCGATGTAAAGGATTTTAAAAAGGCGATTAATATTGCAAAAGAAGGGTTAGACATGGCTAATGGCAATCCCAATTACGAACGAAGATGGCAGTATTGGCTTTTAGTTCTCTACATAGAAACTCAAAGTGCCAAGGACGTCATCGCGTTGGCCAGAACATTATTTTTATCCGACTACTCGGATAATTACGATTATCTTAAAATTTTGAAAAGTTTTGTAGAGGCAAAGCATTGGCCTACTTTTATCGAAGAGTTAATCAAAGATTTAACTGATAATGCCCGAAAGAATAACTTGTTGAGGAAAATATATATTTTTGAGGAACGTTGGCAAGAATTACTCGAAAACCTCAGTTTGTATGCAGCGCTATACGAAATCAAAGAATATGAGGAGTATTTAGCCCATGACTACACCGAAGAACTGATTGATTTGTATTATGAAGAAATTTTAGACTATTTGTTTTTCGAATACCATACTGGCAGGAAATATTATAAGAACGCATGCCAATATATGAAGCGCATGAATAAACTTGGTGGCGAAGCAAAAGTCGAGCAGTTAAAGGCGGAATTAATCGCTCATTTTCCTAGGCGACCTGCGTTATTGGAAGAACTGGCTAAGGTTTAGATTTTTTAGGGCGCCAATTCGCGCTTTCCGCTGCAAGTCCTCGGCCAAAACCGCCGTGGTCGCGACGGCAGCCAAGGAGCTCCTACCGTCGCTCTTGTCTGCCGGCGCCCACTGGCGTTTTGTCCTGCGGGCTTTCCGCTGCAATCGCGGGCGCGGGCACGGGGGGCGTCCGGCTTTCGGTGTTCGGTGTTTGGCTTTCAGCATGCACGCGATAAATCGCAGGGTCGGGCGGCGTCCGGCATGCACGCGATAAATCGACGTGCTTGCCGGTGTAGGCTATTAGCCTAGGTTAGGAGATTACGCGTCGTTGGCGCTTGTAGGTGATTATTTGTTTTTGGATGCGAGATCGAGACCTGATTTCGGATGCTGTTTATAACTTGAATTGGGATTT
>REDE01000088.1 GCA_007693635.1 Flavobacteriales bacterium
TCTTGCGTTTTTACATATTGGAACAGGCATGGAGTCCACAAGGAAAATGTTTTCATCATCGATAAGCTTAGAGCTCATTCATTAATTAAGCAGCTGATTGTATGCTGCTAGTGATTTCCTCCTCAATTTATAACGTGTGAGATGAATAAGGTTGTGGAATTCTTTTTTGTAGTCATTTGAAAGCTTGCTCCAAAAAAGTTTTCACTATCAATTCCTAGCGATTCTTACATAAGGAAATGGAAATTACTTCACTATCATACATTTTAGCCTTGTGGCGATAGTATTTGATATTTCCATTGCTATTCAACTCAGGAAGCAACTCCCTGATGAATCCAAAATAATGTTGAAATTTGCTTTTAGGTCATGCAAACCTTGTTGTTTTGTAGTTGTTGCGTCAATATGCTGTAAAACATTATTTTGAGTAACTTTTTGTATTCAAAAATCAAGATTTTGATTCACAATTTAATCCGCTAAACGGGTTAGATATTTTTTGCGTATTTTCAAATAGTGCGATAGCTTTTATACGATAAATAGAGCTGCTTTTAATACTTGCTATTCTTCGCTAAAGGTAGTTTAGGGCTCTCCTGAAATTTTACCCCTATAAACTCTCGTGATATTTATGATATGTAATTGTTATCACTAACTTCATATTGCTTTAATGAGATACATTTGCACGCTGAAAAAATCAGCATCATAACAAATATTAAATTTTCTTAATGCAGCAAAACTATTTTTATTAAACTCTCATAACGAATACCGTGTTATACAAATGTATTTCGTTTTTGATTTTATTTAAAGCGTTTTTCATCCCTTAAGTTAATTTTTTAATTCTTTATTTGTTATGAATAGAAAGCTTGGCTTCTTAGTCCTTAGTGTTATCATTCTTTTTAGTCCGGTGTTTGTCTATGCGCAACCCAGACCCCCAAGTGTCCCCGTGCCTCTAGATGGCGGCTTAGTTGCCCTGCTTATTGCCGGCGCTGCTTACGGTGCCAAAAAACATTTTAATAATCAAGCGGATTAATAGCCCATCCAAAAAAACAGTTTCTGAAACCCTGACCGCTACTCTTGTCGAAAGGAATTTTAAAATAAACACAATTTCGCCTGTAAGACAAGACTTCATTAAAAGATATACCAATAAAAAACACCAAAAACACAAATGAAACGACTCATTTTTTCACTTTACATTTTATCTTTATCAAGCTTGCAGTTTGCCAATAACTTGCAAGTAAGCAATGTGCGTCTAACAGGTTTCGACCCAAGCGCTAATTCTACGCAAGTCGCTTTTGATCTTTCCTGGGAAAATTCCTGGCGCTCCGATGCCACAGCTCCTTTCAACTAAGACGCCGCGTGGATTTTTATTAAATTCAGACAAGGAAATGGCGCTTGGCAACACGCCTCGCTATCAGCAAATGGGAATCGTCCGGGAAATGGCACGCCAATTACTATTGATGTTGTTGGTGACGCTAAGGGAGCCTTTGTTTACAGATCGGGAAATGGCACGGGCGATGTCAAGCTTTCAAATATCCAGTTGCGCTGGGACTTTAGCCGTGACAATGTCGATAACTTGAGTAACATCGACGTCCAAGTCTATGGCGTGGAAATGGTTTATGTCCCGCAAGGTACTTTCTATGTTGGTGACGGATCTTCTGAATCGACCAATGGGTATCGCAGATCCAACACCGGAAGTATAGCTGAACGAACTCCACCGGTGTTTATTCAGAATGGGCGGACGTTCCCCGAAGGCTCTTACTGTTGGAATGGTGGTCCAAATAATGAAACACACGATATAACTACTTCGCAGCCCGCAGCTAATTACGCAAACGGATTTTCAGCATTCTACATGATGAAGTATCCTATTACGCAGATTCAGTACGTTGAGTTTTTAAATACCCTTACACGAACTCAGCAAAATGCGCGTGTGGCAGCGAATATTTCAAGTATCACCAGCTCGAATCGCTACGCAATGATTCAATTGTACACTCCAGCGCCTGATGTAACACCCATCAGTCCGGCGGGTGCAAACGCCCCTAATCGCAGGAATGGCGTAATGGCTCTGCCGCAAGCTGATCCTAACAGCCCGGTGGAGTTTGTGTGCAACCTAAATGATGATCAGGTTTACAACAATCCTGATGACGATGGATTGTACATCGCTTGTAACTTCTTAAATGTCTACGATGTTTACTCCTACCTAGCTTGGTCTGGTTTGCGTCCAATGACGGTTATGGAATTTGAAAAGGCCGCCCGAGGTGCCGCAAATATTGGTCAATTACCAACGCCCGGCGAATATGTTTGGGGAACAACCACGCCTCCTGTATATTTAGACGATAAGGCAGGCTTCGATGGTTCAATTGCTGAATCTTGCGCTTCCAGCTGTGGAACGAAAAATCAAACTGGAAATCTTGAGGGTAATTTATCAAGAACTAATTGGCCGGATGGTCCCGTGCGAGTAGGTGCTTTGTCTATGCGAGGAAATGATCGCGTACTCTCTGGTGCCGGCTACTATGGCGGTATGCACATGGGCGATAACGTCCACGATTTCTGTGTGAATCTTTTTAATAACTCTACCAATCCAGCCGATGTAAATGGTGGTGGCGGTGGTCGCCGATTTAATGCGCAACACGGTAGCGGAAATCTCTTGCCAAACGGTAATTACGACAGCTTTGGAGGAAGTTGGCCAGATCCAAATTATCAGTTGTCTGCATATCGAGGGGTTTCGATTAAAGGCTCGTGCTTTTTTCACGGAGATGAACGTCGCCAAATTTCTCGCCACGACATCCTTGACGATAGTAACGACCCGAATCAGCAATTCCGCCCGAATGCCCGTAGAAGCTACCTAGGCGGTAGAGGTGTGCGTTCAGCTAACTAATCATTCCGGGAGTACCAAAAACCTATCTTGATCGAGAATCGGCAAGACATTTCTAATATGTCCTGAGATTTTATTGATCATAGTTCTGACCTATTCAAAAAACAAACACACTTTTTCGTTATGAGATTAATTTTCGGATTTTTCATGTTTTCAATTTCGTTCGTAATATCTGCCCAATATGCCGGTGGAATTGGCGGTAGCGGCGATGTTGACAAATTATTTGACACCCGCCTAGAGGGGACAAGATTTATTAGTTCCTCCGGTACAAATTGGAATGTTGATACTTCTTGGAATACGGGTATCGTGCCTTCAGAAGCTCAATACGTTATTATTGATGCCGAAGCCACGGTAGAAATTGACCATCATTTGCGCATTGCCGGCATCGAGGTGCTGGAAGGTGCCGAGGTTGTTGTCGCTGCTGATAATGCTCTCCAAATTACCGACTTGTTTGTCAACCGAGGGACCATTACGCTTAAAGCCGATTCGCTAGGCGGCTACGCACTGCTGAAGTTTGATGGCGAACTCGATTTTGCCGGTACGGGTTCGGTTGTCCAACAGCAATTTTTTAAAGGTGGATGGCATATGGTTTCGTCGTCTATGAAGACGACCAGCCCTTCTTTTTTTGGCAAAGTCAATGGTAGTAGACATCCTAATGCTATGAACTTTTTTTCGTGGGACGGTAGAGATTTTGCTTTGGTAGATTCTGTCGGTTCCGCAATTCAAAAGGGTCTGGGCTATTACGGTTACGTTGGGAAATTCAGCGGACAGGTTGTAGGTTTTCAGGATATTGGTCTGAAATCTTTTCAGGGAATTCCCAATGCCAATGCCGATTTCCCCCAACTTACCCCGAGCTCTACCATGGCAAATGCTAATGTCGCTATTTCTGGCGATCCTCTGATTCGCGGAGGATGGTCAATGCTGGGTAATCCATTTACTAGTGTTTTGGATTTTCAGAGCTTAGACTTGAATGGTGTGGAAGATGCCTTTTACATTTTTGATCCGTCGGTAGGGGATGAGGGTGAGTTTTTCTCTTGGTCTGAAGGCGGTATTGAAAATCCGCATATTGCACCTCTCCAAGCATTTTGGGTTAGATCGGCCATCAACAACCCCTCCATTTCCTCGGTGAATATGAAGGATAATGCAATAATCCCCGCCACCAACCCCAACTTCTTCCGTGCCGGCAACTCCTTCGATCGCGTTGTTCTACGCAGTGCCGAAGTGGCGAATCCGAACTATAAGGACCACACGGTGATTGCACTCATTGAAAACACCACGGATGGTTTCGACAACGGCTGGGATGCGCGTAAAATGATGCCTTCGGAAAATACGC
>REDE01000070.1 GCA_007693635.1 Flavobacteriales bacterium
ATTTATAAATGATTAGTGAATATAAATTCATCCGAATAATTGTGGGGGCAAGACACCTCACTACTTGGAAAAGTGTATCGGTTTGTGGTTGATGTCTAAATTTGATAGAAAAATTTAATCCCCAGTGTTTGACTGCGCGCTCCTGTTCCGAAAACCTGCTGAAATAAGGTTGCCGTTCCAGATGGAACATCGATTCGTTGCACGGGCGTAATGGAGTTGTTCCAGCGGAATCCCAGCATAATCTTTTCATTGAGGTGGTAGTTTACCCCAAAAATGGAGTTGATGTGAAAATTATTAAAGTTGGTGGGAGTCCAGTCGGTTTGGCGGTCCTTTTGCGCTTGATAAACGACAAAGCCCGGAGCAATCATCAGGTCTACGCTGATGTGATTGGCCAGACTTTGCACATTGTCCGCCAAAAAGATATGTCTTCGAACTCCGATGGGCACTTCTATGGTATTCATCGCGATTCGGGCGTTGTTTGAGGCCGCCGCCGCCGCTGGGTCGTCCGGGATGGATTCGCGTGCTCCTTTTTGGATAAACATCACTTCCATTTGAAAATCAAAATGATCACTAAGGGGCACATTGTAATAGCCTCCAATTGAGACACCAATGCGATTGAATCCGCGAAATTGCAGCTGTGAGGATTGTGTGCCAACAATTCCACTTCCGTTAAGGCCGGCGTATATTCCGTAGGCAGAGATTCTTTCTACCTCTATGGATTTTTCTTTCTTGGCTTCATCCTCAAAATATCCACGCTGTGAAGGAAGTTGCGCAAATGAGCACATTGGGATGATAAATGCGAGTAATGACAAGTATTTTTGCATATCAAAATTTTTGTGCCGAAGATAGGAAAATTTATGGGAGATAGCAACGATTTTTTCGAAAAGGTATACGCCGTAGTTCGTCAGATTCCTGAAGGTAGGGTTAGCTCGTACGGGGCAATTGCCAAATCGGTTGGTGCAGCTAAGTCGGCAAGGATGGTTGGCTACGCCCTACACGCCAGTATTCAAAATGGTGTGGACATACCTGCGCATCGTGTGGTCAACAGAAATGGCTTACTAACGGGTAAGTTTCATTTTTTTAGCGACACATTGATGGAGCAAATGTTACATGCGGAAGGAGTGCTGGTAGAAAACGACCGCGTGGTGGATTTTAAGCGGCTTTTCTGGAATCCTTCGGAACATATCAACGATCTACTGTAGCCAAGATGAAGGGTCAAGGACCGTGGTATTTTGCCAAACTTCAAAGTGAAGAATGGTCTTTCCGTTTTCTTCATCGGTGAATATCAGCCCAAGATTTTGTCCTCTTTTTACTTGCTCACCTCTTTCCACATAAATATCGGTAAGATTGCTGTACACCGTAAAATAATTTCCGTGACGCACTAATACTGCTTTGTTGGCGCCAGGTATTCTAAGGATACTAATGACTTCTCCATCAAATACAGCTTTAGCTTTACTGCCTGAGCTGGTGGCGATGTCGATTCCTTTGTTGTCGATTACAACCTGTGTGGCTACGGCATGACTGTGTTTGCCAAAGCGACCGACTACGAGTCCACGCTCTACCGGCCAAGGCAGTTTTTTTCGGTTTGCGCTGAAGTTGGCTGCGAGAAGCTGGTTTTCGGCAGATAGGACGGGGAGTTCTTCTTGCGGTGCACTTGGCGTTGGGGTAACCGGGGCACCTTGCTGCTGTTGTTGCTGTTGAAGACGTGCGATTTCTTCACGCTTTTTCTTAATCAATTCCTGAAGTTGCTTATTGGTGGTTTTCCCTGTAAAGTCCTTGCCTTTAACTAGCCCCACCTGCGTCGCTTCTTTCTCGATTTGTTTTCTTTGCGCTTCTTCCTTTGCACGTTGAATTTCGAGTGCAATTAAGCGTTGAATTTCAGCATTGAGTTGATCGCGTTGCTGTTGTTTTTTCTTGATGTCTGCCAGAATCTCTTGTTCACGGCCTTTGAAGTCGGCCACACGTTTTTCTTGATCAATTTTTTCGGCTTCAAGCGTTCGTTGTTCTTCCTGTTGCCGAGCCATTAAGCGTGCTTTTTCTTCCTTTTTGCGCTTTAATTCAGCGCGTTCATGCTCCAACTCTTCGCGTGTTTGGCGAATTCTATCGATTTGTTTTTCTCGAGCTTGCGCGATTTGTCGCAGGTACTGAACGCGTTTTACTGCCTGATAAAAATCGTTAGAAGACAAAATAAACATCAGTATGGCCTGCTTATCTCTGGCAGTATAGGCCTTTTGAATCATGCGGGCGTACATTTCTTGTTGCTGACTCAGGAGTTCTTCCAGTTCAATAATTCGTTTATCTTGCTCGCGTTGTTCAATTTCCAATAGTTCAATTTCGCGTCGCATGGTACGCAATAGCTGTTCACGGATGCGAAGTTTTTGCTGCAAAGCCTCGATACTGGATATGCTTTCCTTGCGATTTTCACGCATATCGTTGAGGATGACATTAGCCAATTTAATCTCGTCTTCCAGGCGTGTTTTCTTCTGTTGAAGCTGTTCTTTATTGTCCCCTTTTCGCTGGGCAAAAAGCGGAGCTGAGCAAAGCATGAAGACAATCATGCCAAAGCATTTGAGGTTAAAGAGCTTTGTAGCCACGTGGTATTTCAAAAGGGAAAGTTGGTTTGGCATTATCGATTGCATCGACGGAAATATTTAACTCAGCAGGCTGTCCTTCATAGCTGCCAAAAAGACTTATTTGCTCTAAATCTCCTCTGTCATTTTTCTGGTAATGAGCAATTAGCCTTTCGCCTTCAGGGAGTTGAATTTCCTGTCGGATCAAAAAATAACTACTGGCATCAAAGACAGCTCTTACTCGCGTATTTTCTAGACTAAACTCCATTTGCCACGTTCCTTCCTGCATTTTCATCATGGTTTTTCTTGGAGGCGTCGTAATGAGTCGTCCACTAAGTAAGGCTTGGAAATAATGAAAATTCGCTAATCCTGTAAACTTTTGTAGTTCTTCAACACTCGAACGCATGTAGGTTTTGTCGAGTCGATTATAGAGCAACAAACTATCTGGAGTTGCGAGTAGCCTAGCGACTTTGATTCCCAGCATGTTTGCACTTATATCGATCCAGACAGTCTCGCCCTGAGCTTGTCTGATGTCTATTTTAAATCCTTGTGACGTACCCATGCCCTTAAATCTTCCTTTTCCTCGTATTGAGGTATAGTTTGCGGGCGCATTGCTAGCAATAGTTTTTTCGATTACCATAGCTGTTGCAATATCCTCATATCCTTCTTCTGAAAGGGCTTTCTTTTTCGACTTACAGCCAATTGCTATCACAATCAGGATCACGAAAATCGAAACTTTCCTTGCGATGTTTGAGTATTTAGTGGGATTTGACCAGCTCATGTGTTAGGGCAGGATTTTAGGTTCAATGCTTTCTCTATTGCCGCCGAGTTTAATGGCTTTATTATAGGCTTGGTTGGCTTCTTTGTTTTTCCCTAGTGCACGCAGTATATCTCCATAGTGTTCCATAATTTCGGGTTCGTTTTTTCCACCGAGATCGATGGCTCTTTCGATGATTTCCAGCGCCTTACTGTATTCTTCCTTTTGGAACAACACCCAAGCCCAAGTATCGAGATAAGTGGGATTATTGCGTTCAATATTGTTGCTTTTCTCGGTCATTTTCAAAGCCTGATCGAGCTTTTCTTTTCGTAGAGCTAGGTAGTATGCAAAATTGTTAAGAGTGACTTCATCGTTGGGATTGAGTTCCAAATACTTTTCGAAATACGCATCGCTTTCGGAATGATTTTTCAAGCGGTGGTTTACTTCTCCGAGCAAGCGTCTAAATTCATTTTTCAAATTCAAATCGCCGAATGTGATATTAAAGCCCGCCAGCAATGCTTCATTGGCCAATGTGTCGTCACCATTTTCTAAAAACGCTATTCCCGCAAGCAGTAGAAGTTGGTTTTGATTAGGGAAAAGCTCCACGATGGTTTTTGCAGTTTTTGCGGCTTCTTCAATTTTTCGCAATTCAAGTTGAATTCCAATAATTTGCTGAAAAACTTCTGCTTTTCTCCCGTCGGGTAGTGTGGTCGCACGCTGGTAGCGCAGGAGGGCTTTTTCGTATTTGCCAAGGGTAGCGTAAAAATCGCCGCTAAGCACAAAAACACCTGCCGATTCAGGATGGAAGCTTTCGGCATTTTGCAGCATTTCTTCGATATAGGTTTGAATTTCGGGCAAATTTCCCCCAGCACGGATCAGGCTAATAAGAACTTCTATTCTGTCCTTTTCGGCTACATTTTCGCTTTTCATGGCTTCTCTAAGGTGGTAGAAGAAGCCTTCGGTGTTTTTTTCGTTGCGGTAAATGTAGGCAATTGCAAAATGAGCCCTAGGCTCTTGTGGATTTAACTCTAGGAGTCTAAGGAAGGCCTCTTTGGCTTTTCGGTTGTTATTGTTTGCTCTGTAAAAATTTCCCAGTGCACCCCAATATTCAGGTACATCTGGATAGACTTTTACCAATCGACGCATTTCTTTTTCAGCGCGTTTTGGTTTATTGGCAATCAACCAGATGTTTTTTTTACGTTCTGCTAGGTCGGGGATGATCTCGTCAAAATCCTTTTGGATGCTATTGAGTTCGCGAATGGCTTTTTTATAATTCCCCATTGCGGCCTGCGTTTCTGATATACGCAGTCGATACAACAGCGACTCCCCGGAAATTTCCAGCAATTCTTGTTGAATTACCAGCAGGTCGTCCCACATTTCCAGGGAAAGCAGGGTTTTTTCGTAGTGCTTGAGCATCCAGATGTTGTCGGATTCAAGCTCAATGGCTCTATAGCCGTGATATAAGGCCTGTTCTTTTTCCCCTTCCTCCATATACACTTTGGAAAGTTCGTAGTGTATGGTGGCAATCTCGTCGTTAAATTCTAAGGCTTTTTGCAGTTTTTCTATTTGTTTCTTGGGGTTTTCCGTAGCTCGAGCTGCCAATGCTTCGAAGAATAATTCTTGCAATAGCAATTCCCTGCGCTCGGTCAAGCCGCTGCTATCGACTTGAGCCCAGGCTGGGAATAAGCTTATTACAAAACCAAGACAAATGAGTTTACGCATGAAGTAATTAATCCATTATGGTATAATCTCCCACACTGATCGACGTCCATTTTCCGTTGACGATGGCGTGGTTGCCAATCATTGAGTTTTTGAGGTTAATGGATTTCACCGTCGATGAGTTCATCACGATGGAATCGCTGATTTCAACGTTTTCGAGGTGACAATTTTCTCCTATAGAAACGTTAGGTCCTACTGTACAATTGTGCAACTTGGTGTTTTTTCCAATGGAGCAAGGGGGGATTATCCGTGAATTGTTTAATTCCACGTCTTTGGCGATTAGGTCTTCCTTGCCGTCAACAAAGCCCAAGATTTTTGTATTTGTTTCAATGACAACCTCCTTATTGCCACAATCCATCCATTCGTCAACTACTCCAGTTTTGAATCGTAAGCCTTTAAGCTTCATGTTTTCTAAGGCATCGGTGATGCTATATTCTCCTTTGTGCGTGATTTTGTTGTCGAGTAGGTACTGGATTTCGTTGCGCAGGTTGTTCCCGTCTTTAACGTAATAGATACCGATAATTGCTTCGTCGGACACGAATTCTTGGGGTTTTTCTACAAAATCGGTAATGATTCCTTGCTCGTCCATTTTGACTACTCCAAAAGCGCTGGGGTCTTCAACTTTTTTGGTCCAGATAACGCCGTCAACGGTACTGTCGAGTTCGAAATCAGCTCGAAAAAGCGTATCGGCGAAGGCCAAAACCACAGGTCCGTCGAGTAGATCTTTCGCACATTGAATTGCGTGAGCGGTTCCCAGTGGCACATCCTGATAAAAAATATGACCGCGGGCGCCCAATTTCTCAGCAATGCTCAAGAGTTCCTTTTCGGTTTGATCCCCAAAGTCGCCAATAATAAACCCGATATCTTCAATTTGCTGTTGTTGAATTTCGGCGATATCCTCCAGTAACCTCTGAACTACGGGCTTGCCAACAATGGGCGTTAAAGGCTTGGGTACTGTAAGGGTGTGTGGACGTAAGCGCGAGCCTCTGCCCGCCATAGGTACAATAATTTTCATTCGTTTTGAGTTTTATAAATTTCGAAAATAGTATCGGATTTAAGTTTGTTTCGTTGCGCAATATTAGTTTCCAGTGCTTCCAAATCCTCCTTCACCTCGTTGCGTTGATGAAAGGTTTTCAGATAAGCGCCATTGCACTCGACTGTACTCGGCAACCACCATTTGTGCAATTCGGTCACCGTGTTGAATGAGGAATTTGGATTTCCCATGATTGACAAGAAGCACGCCAACTTCACCGCGATAATCAGCGTCAATGGTGCCGGGTGAATTTAGTACCGTTACTCCGTTTTTAAAAGCCAGTCCTGATCGAGGTCTTACTTGTGCTTCAGTGCCCTCGGGGAGAGCGATGTAAAGGCCAGTGGGGATTAGTTTATATTCGCCCGGTGCTAGTTCGATGGTCTCGTTTGGCAAGTAGGCGTGTAGATCCATCCCGGCAGATGCCGCTGTTTGGTACTTTGGCAGTATGGCTCCTTCACGCGTACGGACTTCTACTGCAGTCACTTTTCCTTCGTCAGAATACATCATAAGCAGGTAATTATTTTTTCAAGGAATCGGGTAATAGCGACTTTAGAGTGTTTTTTTCTTGGAAAATTAACCAAAGTGCAAAGGTGAGCCAAATGAAGGTTTTTACCAAAAAATATCCTTGAAAATACGCGAATGCAAAGCATAAAATTGTCCCAAGGCTCAAGATACCTAGATTTTTTCCTAGTGCGTAAGGAACCGGGTATTTTTTTTGTCCCCAGTAAAGGGAAATACTGAAGATAATTATGTGGGAAACTAAGTTGGCAATGGCCGCTCCTTTGATCCCAATAATTGGCAATAGGGCTAAATTTAATCCAATGGTGGTGACAGCTCCAATTCCGGAGAGATACATCCCGTAGCGGGTTTGGTCGGATAATTTATACCACAAACTGATGTGCATGATCAGACCTAAAATCAGTTGTGATACGAGTAAATAGGGCACCAAATGGAGTCCTTCATGAAAATTTACATCGATGAAAAACTTGATATAATCGAGTCCGGCAGCAATACCAGTCATGCCAATGCTTAAGAAAACGACGAGAAAATCGAATATTCTGGCGTAGTGTTCACGGGCATTTTTTTCTTTGGCTGTCGAAAAAATATAGGGCTCAATAGCGTATCGATAGGCTTGGATAATCAGACTCATAAATACCGCAATTTTCACTACAGCGCCGTAAACACCGAGCTCATCGAGGTTTAGTATGGGTTTTATTAGAATGCGATCGATGAGTTCGTTCAGTATACCCGCGAGTCCAGCCAGCATAAGTGGAATTCCGTAGATCAATAGTGTTTTAATTTTCGTTTTATCAATGCTCCATTTGGTCTGAATGTAGGTGGGGAGAAAGAGTAAAATCATGAGCACAGCCGAGAGTACATTGGCGATGAAAATGTATTCTACTTTGATTTCCCCGGAGAAAAAGGGCGTGGGATATCCGGAGGCAAATAATTTTGGAGCCAGCCAGAAAAAGTATAGATTACTCAGGATATTGATGGCAATACCACTTAGGCGAATACCGGCAAATTTGAGTGGTTGCATCCGCAATCGTAGTCGGGCAAATGGGATAACAACGAGTAACTCACCAGCCAAAATGGAAAGCAGAAGTAAAATGATATGCGGCGTTTCGGAATAGCTAAGTATTCCGCTAATGGGTTTCAGAAAAATCAGTATCACTGCACTGATGAGCAGGGTAGATAGACTAATGAATGTGTGTGTGGTGCTAAACCAGTTTTCACTGTTCTCTTTGTCTTTGCCGGCAAATCGAAAAAAAGACGTTTCCAATCCGTAGGTGAAAACAACCATGAGAATTCCAATAATCGCGTAAATATGGGTGTTGACGCCGTATTCGGACTTACTTAACATTGCAGTATGCAGCGGGGTGAGTAAAAAGTAAGAAAACCTGCCAAGAATACTTGAGAGTCCGTAAATGGCGGTTTGACTTAATAGTTGTTTAGCGCTCTGCATGTAGGATTATCGGAAAAGGTGGATGGTGCCCTTTAAGGAAACTTCGTCTTGGGGAGTAAGTCCGTGAAAAATAACTTGAGCAACGTAGAAATATACACCCTCAGAAACCGGTTGGTTGGTTTCTCGGTCGCGACCATCCCATCCTTCAAACAAAAACTCTTCGGTGTTTTTGTTTTCGTAAACCATGTTCCCCCAGCGGTTAAATATTTTTATGTTGATGAATTTAATGTCTCTCGCCTGTGGATTTGTAACGGGTAAGAAAAAATCGTTTCTTCCGTCGCCGTTGGGACTAAAGACATTAGGTAATTTAAGTTGCGGACAAGCCTCGATACAGAATTCTTCTCCAAACTCACTTTCCCTTGGAGTCCCACTGGGGTCCTCGGGGTTTCTTTTGGTCACCGTAACCTTGTAGCAGCCTTTAAAAGGCTCATTAAAATCACTAAATCGATTGGTGGTAATGTTGGTGTACGTGGGTCTATCTGGAAACTCATCCTCAAGTTTTGGACGGTAGTATATGGAGTAAAACAAAAATTCTTGGCGCTGACAGTCATCTACTGGTGGATCTTCAAAATGAATTTCCAAGAAATCTAGGTCGCAGCTAAAGTCATTAAACACCAGTGGTGGACATGGCCGCGAGGTGTCTAAAGCCATGCCACAGGATATTTGCGAGCGATTCAGTAAGTCCTCTGGTAGATTATCTGCGCGGAAATTTCCTATGGTTAGAATTCGGTAGCAATATATCGAACCATTTACTAAGCCTGTATCTAAATAGTTGGATGTCAATGAAAATCCGATGCTGTCAAACTGCCCGGGAATGCTATCATTTTCCCGAAATACAAACATGGTATCGTTACGCCAAGGACCATTGAATTGGTAAGTCAAAGCAATTTGTCCGTTGGAGCCTCGAGTTCTCAGAAAAGGTTGAGTTGCTGGCACGGCTTCACCTATCTTTATACTGTCAGGCCAAAGGTAAAAATCAATTTTATAGCGATAAATACTGTCTCGCGTGTTGATTCCTACGTCTGTAAAGGTGGTGTCTGTTAATTGATCCGCAAAATGAATAGGGACGAAGTTGCTGTCGTTGATTCCCGTGGCACGCATCAAATAGTATCGATATGGAGGCGGAAAAAACAAGGTATCTAAATCGTAAGGTCTAGTCCAAGCGACATTAATTTCTCCATTGACGCTATCCGTAACCTCGACATCTACATTTGTCATCACAGGAGCGGTAATTGGCAGTTCTGCGCAAGCTTCTGCGGAGGCGATACTCTCACCGCCATCGGGAAAAACGGCTACTACTCTGTAGCAATAGGTTATTCCAATTCGTTCGGCGGAATTATCATTGTAGAAAAATGTGTTTGCGTTTACGGTGCCAATTCGCTCAAAGCCCGTATATCCCGGAACTCCCACTTCACAAGAATCGGGGTCCCAGCCGCTGGGTTCCTCCCTGCGATATATTTCGTAACGCGCATGTCCGGGGCAGACTTGTGCGTCCCAACTGAGCTCAATACCCGTGATTGAACCAACGGCCTGAAGATTGAGAGGGGGAGGGGAAATGACTTTAATACGCACAGTTTGATACGCAGTAAGTGAAGGTCGATTGGATATTGGTGGGTCATCTTCCGCGCGAAAATAGACAAAATGGTCTTGCTGACGAACGTGATTGCAATTGGTGACCCAGTTAAATTGCCTGGTAACGCTGCCTATCCCAGTGGTATTTCCTGATAAATTTGCTGTGGGAGCTATCTCAAACGGACCCCCTAAAGCGGTTAAGGTTACTGGATGCCCATCAGGATCACTGGCCGTTATGTTAAAATTCACCGTGTCACCCGCTACCACACAGAATGGACCAGCGGGTGTAATGACTGGAGGTTCGTTGTTACAAGCTTGTATGGTGACTTGTAAATCTCGGGTTACCCTACTCAATAAAGCGTATACACCGAAAGCTGATTTGCGGTACTCTCTGATTTCTATGGCAAAATTAAACTGACCCTGTACTTGTGGTGTGTTCCAAATTAAATCACCAGTTACGCTGTCTATTGTTACTGGATCTTGCACAAAAGCAGGATCGTAGGTAGTTCCGAACTCAATGCCATTTACCCCGCGGACATTGATTAGACTGTAAGCTAGACTGTCACCATCGGCATCGAAGGCAGCGGCGTTGTGAACAAATAGTCTACCCGTACAACCCTCATCTATTGGTGGATTTAAAAGTTCCGGAGATGAATTCGGACCGAGAATAGGATCGATGATCAGTGTGGTTTGTAAGAAAAAAACAACGTTGACCGAGTTGGGTATATTCGCAATTCCGGAATTTCTGTTGGGGTCTTGGGTTCGAATGGTATAGGTACCTGCTGAGGGATAGCTGTGCACGCCACGATAAATATTGACTTTTACATCACTGACTAAAGGTTCGCCCATGCCGTTTGGGGCACACATTCCCCCTATAGGTCCGTTAATTCTCGGTAAAATCGCTGAGGTATTGTCTCCCCAAAATATTTCCAATTCGCAGCGGTCAGCCGGCGCACTCGTCTTGGTATAGGTGGTAATAGTTACTTCGTACGTATTTCCCGTGATGTGCCTAAAGGTGATTTCCCCTGCACGATTGTGTGTAGCGTGCAGGAAACTCACTGATAACGTGAATACCGTAAGTAAGATTTTTAGTATTCTAATTCGAGACATCAATACATTTTTTCGTGCCTTAAAACTACAACATCCAAACTCGGGCGAAATGTTAAATTTATCCAACGAGGCGTATTCAATATTTAACGAAGACTTTCTATACCGACATTTAGGATGTAGCTTTGTGCCAATTCACAAATATACATACGATGATACAACAACAACTAGCTTTTGGAAGTGCGAAACGCACAGGAGCAATTATATACGCTTTTGAAGATATTGAACAACTTGCTGGGCTTTCAACCAATGAAAATCAGTTAGATGATTTGAAAGTTTTTTTTGAAAAAAACGAATCTAAACATTTTTACCGCTGGGAAAACAATCAACTTTCGGTATTTGTCCATGTGAAAAAAGCCGAAAATCCGCTTCGCCAGCTGGAAGCTTACCGAATTCAAGGTAGTTCCGTGCTCTCCGTTTTGGAGTCTTTTGCCTCGGAAAATGTTTTTATAAAGTCTATTGCAACAAATCTTTCCACAGCCTTTGCTGAAGGTTTGGCTTTGTCGGCTTACCGTTTTGATCATTATAAAAAGAAAAAAACTCAGATTGCCTTAAAATATATCGGTGTAGACGGGATTTCTGATGCGGATGCCAACAGACTTTCGTGGATTGTTACGGGTAACTTTGTTGCTCGTGATATGATTAATGAGCCTTTAATTAAGCTCACTGCTCAAAATTTTTCCGACCGTGTAGTGTCTTTAGGTAAACAAGTTGGCTTTAACGTGGAGGTTTTGAACAAAGCCAACATCGAAGCTTTGCGAATGGGGGGCTTACTGGGCGTGAATAAAGGGAGTGTTGATCCCCCGACTTTTTCAATCATGGAGTATAAACCCGAAAAACCTAGGAATGCACAACCTCTAGTTTTAGTCGGTAAAGGAGTTATGTACGATACCGGTGGACTGAGTCTGAAGCCCACCGCTGGGAGTATGGATAGCATGAAATCCGACATGAGTGGTGCTGCGGCTGTGGCCGGTACACTTACGGCTTTAGCGGGTATGAAGTCGGATATTTGGGTAATTGGCTTGGTGCCGGCTACTGATAACCGACCTGGTGGTAACGCAATTACTCCCGGTGACATTTTACATATGTTTGATGGAACAACGGTGGAAGTTCTCAATACGGATGCCGAGGGACGTTTGATTCTTGGCGATGCGCTCGCATTTGCTAAGAAATACAACCCAGCTTTAGTTATTGACCTCGCTACGCTTACCGGTGCCGCGGTTATTGCTGCCGGCAGACAAGCTATTTGTGCAATGGGAAATGTCGATGATACGCTCTATTCAAAAATGGAAATTGCGAGTCATGAAGTACACGAGCGTTTGGTGCGACTGCCTTTATGGCCCGAGTACGCGGAGATGATAAAATCTACCGTTGCCGATTTGAAAAATATTGGAGGCCGAGAAGCAGGGACAATTACTGCGGGTAAATTCTTGGAGCATTTCACCTCTTATCCTTGGGTGCATTTGGATATTGCGGCTTCGGCCTTTTTAGACCGAGCAGATGCTTATCGTCCGGAGGGTGGTACAGGTGCTGGTGTTCGCTTGCTCTGTAACTTTGCTCTCAATCACTTCGAAGCTTAAAAGGTATGGGAACAGCAGAAAAAGAACTTCCGCGAATTGGTATCAGTTGCGGCGATTTGAACGGAATAAGTTTGGAGGTTATCCTCCAAACTTTTAACGACACCCGGATGCTGGAACTATGTACTCCAGTTCTTTTCGCTTCCGCAAAGGTCGTTTCTTATCACCGGAAAGTCTGCAACTTAATGCAGTTTCATTTTCAGCAAATCAAAAGTGCAAAAGAGGCTCATAGTGGCAAATTTAATGTGGTCAACCTTTGGGACGACGAGGTAAATATTCAGCTTGGTGAAATTGACCTACTGGTAGGAAAACGCGCGGTTGATTCTTTGCAGGCTGCGCTCGAGGCCTGCGACAAGGGCGAAGTTCAAGCTGTAGTTACAGGGCCGATTCATAAAGCTGCTTGCTACGACGAGAAAACCTTCCCTTTTCACGGGCATACGGGATATCTGGCGAGTCGCTACCAATCTGATGCCATCATGATGTTAATGGATGGCGACTTTCGGGTTGCGCTTTTTACGGATCATATTCCTATCAGTAAGGTAGCAGATCATATTAAACCGGATGTGTTGGAGGCTTTTTTACGCCGATTAATCGATTCTATGATTGCGGATTTTGGTATTCGTAAACCTAGGGTCGCAGTGTTGGGACTCAATCCACATGCCGGTGATGAAGGACTTATTGGAAATGAAGATCAGGAAAATATTGCTCCGGTTGTTGCCAAACTCCGAGAAGAAAATCAACTGGTATTTGGACCATTTGCCGCCGATGGTTTTTTTGGAAAACAACAACACCAGCAGTTTGATGTTGTCGTAGCCATGTATCACGACCAAGGTTTAGCTCCCTTTAAAGCCTTATCCTTTGGTGGTGGGGTGAATATTTCACTGGGGCTGCCCGTAGTGCGTACATCCCCCGACCACGGAACAGGCTTTGATATTGCTGGAAAAAATGAAGCTAATGAAGAGTCGTTCAGACAAGCGGTATTTGCCGCTCTCGACACCATCCAACATCGGTCTTTACACAAAGATTTGCAATCGAACGTGTTAAAATCCCAATACAAACACCGACGAGGCGATAGGTAGTCTTATTTGAGTTTGTGATTGCGATCGTTGTACTTTCCCTTGAGATCGTCAGTGCCGGTTTTATCCCATAATTTCACTCCAATAAAGTACGCCGCTCGACCGATTATATGCGCCCCAACAGGACCGGTGAGTAAGATGAAAATGATAATAGCAATCACTCTCGAAGTAACGGCAAATTGCTGGAAGGCAACGGCGGCGGAGGTTAAAATCAAACCTACGCCTAAGGTAGCTGCTTTGGTGGTTACCGATACCCGCAAGTAAAAATCCGGCATACGGAGAATCCCTATTGCGGCTAGGAGAATGAATAGCGCTCCACTGGAGCTGAGTACAAGTATCCAAAAATCAGTCATCGCGCTTACGTTTTTCAAGGTAATATCCAAAGGCTATGGTTCCTAAGAAGGCAATGAGGGCAAATATCATCGCAATGTCTAAAAAAGAAGACTTTTCGGATACAATGGCGTAAACCGACATAATCCCTATACCGATGGTAATCAGTAGGTCTAAAGCTACTATTCGATCCGAGATCCCCGGACCTTTAATAAACCTGATGAACACCAATAACACCGATATGGCGAGTATTGGTAGTATCACTACGTATAAATATTCGTTTACGCTCATCTTAATATATCGAGTAATCGACGCTCAAAACCGTCTTTAATGCTTCTTATAAATTCGTCTTTATCCTGCACATACATTGCGTGAATATACAGCGTTTTTCTATCACTGGAAACATCCATACTCAGTGTCCCGGGCGTCAAGGTTATGAAATTTGCTAGAAGTGTAATCTCCATATCGGTCTCGGCATCTAGGGGTACGCCAATAATTGCAGGTTTCATGTGATCTTTAGGGGTGACGACATCGTAGGCTACCTGAATGTTTGCCTTGATGAGCTCTTTTATGAAATAGGCAATGAAAAACAAAATTCTCGGAACTTTCCTAAAGTAGCTCTCTCTTTCTGTTCCTCTCGATATGACCCACAATATAGCGTAGCTAAGTACCAAGCCAAAAAGCAGGTTTCCATAATCGAACTTGCCGGTCAGTGCCACCCAAACCAAAGCAAGTAAAATATTCATGAGAAATAAACTGCGCATAGTCCCGATGTTTTATGGTGTAGGTATTACCGCTTCTATGTAAATCCTGGGATCGCTCAATTGCTGGGCAATGAGCGCGGCCAGACTTCCCACTTCCGAGGAGTAGAATGCTAAGAGCAATGAAGCTAAAGTCAGCATGATTATTGGCGTTAGCAAAATGATTTTATGTTGTTGGTCAAGTGTATGCCATACTGCTCGTTCTTGAATTTCTTTGCGTACTTGAGGCTTTTTCCAAAAGGCGGCTATCCATATTTTTACTACGGCTAATAGGGTTAGTAAGCTCGCCAGCAGTATACCAAACATCATCCAAGCATTGAGGTCGGCAAACGCTCCCTGTAGCAAATACAATTTCGGCCAAAATCCAGATAGGGGAGGCGTGCCTACCAATGAAAACAGTGCCAAAGCAAACAATATAGATACGTAGGGAAATTGATTGTAAAGCCCCCCAATGTTCTCCAATCTAAAGCTCCCCCGGATTTTGTAAATGATACCACTGATTAAAAATGCATTGGTTTTAGCAATAATATCGTGGAATAGATAGAAAATGGCTCCTATTATGGCCAGTTCTGTGAACAAGCCTAAACCCGCAAACATAAATCCGATGTGGCTAATTATCAGGTAAGAGAATATTTTGCGAATATTCTCTTGTACCATTGCCCCTAATGCCCCAGCAATCATTGAAAGTATGGCTAAAATGATAATGGTTTTGCGAATGAAAGGATCGTCGATGAACAAAAGCGAAAATACGCGAAACATGGCGTAAACCCCAACTTTAGTCAATAAACCCCCAAATATTGCCGAAACGGCTGCCGGAGGAGTATGGTAAGAAGCGGGCAACCAGAAATACATGGGAAAAAGCGCTGATTTTATCCCAAAACCAACGAGCAATAAGACAGCCGCCGTGTTGATAAGTCCAATGTCCGGACTTTCCGCAATACGCCTGCTTAAGTCGGCGAGATTCAAACTTCCCAATAATCCGTACAACATGGCTATACCGGTGAGGAAAATGATGGAGGCCAGTAGGTTCATCGTGACGTATTTCATGGCACCTTCCAATTGCGCTTTTTCACTGCCCAAGGTAATGAGTACGAAGGAGGAAATGATGATGACTTCAAACCAAACGTATAGGTTGAACAAATCTCCCGCTAGAAATGATCCGTTTAAACCCATCAGTAAAAACTGTAATATCGGAAAAAAACCAAAGCTCGCCCGACCATTACCTATTGATCCAGCGGAGAAAATACTAACGGCCAGTGCAGAGAACGAAGCTAATGCAACCAGTGCTCCACTAAGTGCATCCCCAACGAATACAATCCCATATGGCGCCTCCCAATTACCCGCAAAAAGCGTGTAGATATCCCCCTTCATGGTTCGAGTAGCGACGAATATGGCGCTAATAAGTGTGAAGAAATGCCCAACAACACTAATTACTCTCTGCTCACGAGGCTTGCTCCAAAAGAACATCATCACAATTGCCGAAAGCAAAGGGAGCAAAATGGGCCATATGAGAAAATGTGAAATCATAGCTCGTCGGTGGTTATCATTTCTTCTAAATCATCGGTTTTGGTAACTCGGTAGGCTCTCTTTACCAAAATAATAGCGTAGGCCTGTAGTCCAAAAGAAATTACAATGGCAGTTAATATCAATGCCTGAGGGATGGGATCAGCGTATAAATCCGTAAAGACTTTTGAATCTTCGGGAATGATGGGCGGCTTTCCTTTGCTAATTCTCCCCAAAAGAAAAATCAGTAAGTTGGCGCCATTTCCCAATAAAATTAACCCGATAATCAAACGCACCATACTGCGCCTCAAGATTAAAAAAATCCCTGCGGCGTAAAGTAAGCCAATGGTTACAGCCAATAATATCTCCATCGTTTATTTGGTTTCAGAAATGGTAAATAAAATGGTTAGCGAGGAACCAATAACAACAAGGTATACTCCAATGTCGAAGAATAAGGCCGACCCTAAACTTCCTATGACCGGTATCGGGTCTTTTTTCCACATTCCCGTCATAAAGGGTAAATCGAATAGCATTGGAAATATCCCACTTAGAAAAGCAATGGCCAAGCCCACCGGCATTAAGAAGCCGGGGTGTATGCGCATGAGTCGCTGAGTTTCTGGAAGCCCATTGGCGAACGCATGCAATACAAAGGCAATGGCGGCAACCAATCCGCCAACAAATCCACCCCCAGGCAAGTAGTGTCCGCGAAGTAAAATGAATACCGAGAACAATAATAGCAATGGCAGCAAGTATTTGGAAGCCGTTTTAAGTATGATGGTGTTCATAATTCGTCTTATTCCATTTTCTCATTTTTTCGCAACCTTAGCTTGAGTAAACTATATACGCCAATGGCTGCAATACTCAGTACAACAATTTCTATCAAGGTATCTGCACCACGAAAATCTACCAAAATCACGTTTACCACATTCTTCCCTTTGGCTAAAAGATACGAGTTCATCGCGTAAAAATCGCTAATTTCTCGAACCGGACTGCGGTGAAGAACTTCCAGACTAATGATGCTCATCAAGGCTCCAATGCCAATGGCAACAACGCCGTCAAGTATATGACGAGGAGAAAAATCCAGTCGAATAAAGCGGGGTAGCCGGTATAAAACCAAAACAAAAAGTATGACGGTAAGCGTATCGATGGTAAACTGCGTCATGGCTAAATCAGGCGCCGAATAAAACACAAATATGATACATAGGGTATATCCGACAACTCCCATAGCCGCCACCGCCGCAAGTCTAGAGCCGGAAAAAAGTGTCAAGAAAATACTGGTGATTAATATACCTACCGTAATCCCTTCATAAATTGTAATCTCAGAGAGTTTTTGGGGGTCGATGACAAATGTCGTTTCTCTCAGTACAACATAGCCCAACAATGAACCAAGGACGCTTAATATCACCAAGAGATACAAGCGAAGTTTACCGTTTTGCATGGTTTTGGTAAACCAGGCAGAAAAGCTAATAAAACTGTTGGCAATTCCGTGTAGCGCCTGACGAGGTCCGTATTTCTCTGCAACCGTGACCCAATTTGGGGTTTTCTTTTGGAAAAACAGATACAAAATCAAACCGGCGGAAAGGGTTGCAAGACTGATGTATAAAACTGTGTTGAATCCATGCCACAAAACAAGGTGTGTTTTGATGGATACTCCCGCAATGGCCGTTGCAACAGGGTTTACTATGCTTCCTTCAACTAATATCGGAAATACCCCAAACACGATTCCCATGGTGGCCAACAGAGCAGGGGGAAGCCACAGCATTAAGGATGGTTTGTGTACATCAGGGTGGGAGGGGGCTGAGCTTTTCCTGAAAGGCAGGTAACCTACTAATAAGCCTGCTGCAAACAACATGCTATTCGTTAGCCAACTAATGGCCGTTAGTATGTACGGTGCATAGCTGAATTTTTGAAAATTGAGCGTACTTTCATAAATGAGATCTTTACCGACAAAACCAATGCTGGGCGGAATGCCTCCATTGCTCCAAGCGGCAAGCATTCCAATGCCGAAAAGAATGGGTAAGGACTTGCCTAAGCCCGATAATTTTCTAATATCTCTGGTTCCCGTCTCGTGATCAATGGTTCCAGCCAACATGAAGAAAGCTGCTTTGTATAGAGCGTGTACCAAAATGAAAAGTGATACCGCCACAATGGCTTGCTCACCGCCCATGCCTATAAGAAAAACCATTACGCCTAAGGCCGACACCGTAGTGTAAGCGAGTATCGCTTTCATATCGGTCTTATAGAGTGATTGAAACGCGGCGTAAAGCATAGTTAAGCCCCCAAAGCTTGTCAACAGAATAAACCATAATTCACTCTGACTAAAAATGGGGTTAAGTCGAGCCAAAAGGTAAACTCCAGCTTTGACCATCGTTGCCGAATGCAGGTACGCGGAAACCGGTGTAGGTGCTTTCATCGCACCAGGAAGCCAAAAGTGAAATGGAAACTGAGCTGATTTGGTGAAAGCTCCTAATAGTATTAACAAAAGTGCAGGGACAAACCAAGGATGCTCAAGAATCAAGTCGGTGTGACTTAGCATCTGACTGATTGAGTAGGTTTGAGCCATCTCTCCAATAAGAATAAAACCTCCCAACATCGCTAATCCGCCCAATCCCGTGATGCTAAGCGCTTGTAAAGCCGATTTTTGCGAGGCATCGTCCTCGTTTTTAAATCCAATCAGAAAGAATGAACTGATGCTGGTAAGCTCCCAAAAAAGAAAAAGTACGAGTAGATTATCGGATAAAACAACGCCTAACATTGCCCCCATAAAAAGTAGCAGAAAACTCAGCAGGCGCTGTGTATATTTCGTATTTTTCATATACGCCGACGCGTAGAGGAAAATAAGAGTACCGATACCGGTTATGAGTAAACTAAATAACTTGGCTAAACCATCATATTTAAAACTGATGTTGAATGGTAGCGAGTTGCTTTCCCATAAGGAGATAACTTGTTCCGTTGAAGGTGTAGCGAAGGCGAAAACGCAGAAAGCACTAAATGGAACCAGAAAACTCAGTGCGCTTCGACGCGAATTAACCCTAGCTGAAGGCAGGGCTAAAGCTAGGATAAACAGCGAAATAAATGTGAAAATCAACGTAATGATTAGACCGGATAATTGCATTTTTCCAGATAAAATTGAAGTGCGAAAGTTACGGTAAACCGAGGATTAATTTCTTTGTTAAACATTAAAATTTCACGCGATTTTTGATTTTAAAAAGCGCGTTAGGTCTTGTTTTAACTCAGGCGATAAAATCATTCCACGAATACACTTCGGTGTATTTATGTGATTTTAAATAATCCCGCGCCTGCTGATTGCCTACATATACCAGAAAGAAATCTCCTCCCCACGCGCCTAAAGATTTAGCAAAGAAACCTTTGGGAGCATCGGGGAAAATACTCGACATAATGCTTGGCCGCCCTATAAAATTTGCGATGATTTGTTCGTGCCGTTCCAAGGCTCTCAACCAATCAACGGATCGTTGACTGTGGAGGAGTTCTTTGTGAATCTCGAGTAGCAGTTTTTTTTCAATTTCCCCAATTTTTTTGCCGCTGATGCGATCAATCTCCGCATAGGTGGATTGTTTGTTACGTGAATATACGAATCTCCAGTTCTGAGGGTTTGCGGGTTGGATTTCGATTTTTTGCCAAATGGCTCGCGATTTTTCGAGCAACTGATAGGATATGCTGGATTTTTCAACGGCTACGGCCACGTCATAGCCACTGCCTTTCCAGTATTTGAAAAACAAATCCATAGCCGAAACATTCGACCATTCTCCAACTAAAGCAATGAGACTACTGCTACTCCCTAGGCCGAAAGATCGCGGGAAATCTAGTTTGGTAGTTACGTTCCACTCAAAAATCTTAAATCCAGGATTGAATTCTGAAATTCCGCGAAAAAGTAATGAAAGTCTATTCGCGACCTCGGAATCGGTGGTTTCTAACAAATTTCCTTTTCGATCCCATTTGCCTTCAAACCACAGCCCATTGGGGTCAAAACTTTGCCATTGCAAGCCATAAACGCTGGGAGTTGCCTGCAGATGCTGACCCATTTTTGTTGGTAAGGCAATGGCAGGGACTTGCTGCAGAACAGCATATTCCCCGCTAAGCATAATTTTTCCTGGAGCGAAAAGTTGCATTCGTCCTATTTTGGTTTTACCATAGACTCGTATGGTATTCCGCGAAGTTCGCAAAAGTGACGTACTACTGCACTGTGCGAAACAACCTTATCCTTGAAGTAATTCACAAAATACGCCTTTTCCTCTTCTGTGGCTTCAAGTTGGTTCAGGATATTGAGTAAGTGCATTTTCATGTGACCTTTCTGAATGCCCGAGGTGACAAGCGCTCGTAACGCCGCGAAATTTTGAGCCAAACCGGAGGCTGCGATAATACCCATAAGCTCCGATGCATTGGGATTTCCAAGTAATTTATGCGCAAACTTAACCATTGGGTGTAAAGCAGTAAGTCCACCTACCACACCAACGGATAAAGGAATTTCTATCCAGAATTTGAATATTCCGTTATCGATACTGCAGTGGGTAAGACTACGATATTGCCCGTCTATGCTCGCATGTCGATGTCCGGCTGCTTCCACAGCTCTGAAGTCATTTCCAGTGGCAATAACTACGGCGTCAATTCCGTTGAAAATACCTTTATTATGCGTGGTTGCGCGGTAGGGTTCTATCTCAGCAATGCGCACGGCACGGTAGAATTTTTCGGCAAATTCTTGGGGCGAAACACCTTCTTCTTCCGCTAATTCGGAAATAGGACAGCTCACTTCCGCGCGAACTAAGCAGTTTGGGGTGTAGTTAGACAAAATACGCATCACAATCTGCACCTTTTTCTCGTCTTCAGAGAAACGATTATCGGATTGAATTAGGCTGGTTAGACTTTCGGCAAGACGTTCCAAACAACTATTGATGAAGTTGGCCCCCATGCTGTCGCAAGTTTGAAAGCGAACATCAAGTTGAAAATATTGGTCCAGCTCTTCGGTTTTATCCACGAGGTAAATTCCGGTAATCCCGCCGCCTCGAGCCTGCATATTCGCGGTAATATCGTTGGTACTGGCGAGTAAATGGTCTTTGTTATCATTGAAGAATTCGTGTAATTTCAATGAATCCCCGTGGTACATAAAGTGAACATGACCAATTTTTTCGGTGCCAATTACTGTGGCTTTAAAGCCTCCGCGTTTGAGCCAGAATTGCGCCGCCTTTGCCGCTGCAGCAACCACCGAACTCTCCTCGATAGCCATTGGCAGGGTATATAACTTTTCGTTGATTAAGAAGTTTGGCGCCACTCCTAAAGGAAGAAAGTAATTGCTAATTGTGTTCTCAATGAACTCATTATGTAGTTTTTGGACTTTCTCATCGCTGTGGAGGTAACTGTCCAAAAGGCCTACAACATTCTTATCGCCGTCAAATATTTCATTGACCATCCACTCGATTTTAGCTTCTCTGCTAAGTTTGGAAAATCCTTTGATTGGTGCCTTCATCTGTTCAAGTTTTGTTTTTGTTCAGGTAAAAATTGTTTGTGCTAAAAACGTTCTATTAAAGTTTTTGAAGCGGAATTTAGCCTTAGTGGTTTTAGGAGTAAAGTAGTGGTTGGTACTTAACACTATATTGAAAAATTGCGTTTTGGTGTGGTTATAGTTTTTGTGCAAGCACGTTCAATGATGTATCTTCGCAAGCGCAAATTTTGTTGTAGATAATAGTCATAATAGACGTTTATTTGACAAACGACAAACCTACGATTTCAACATTGTTCGACCAACAAAAATTATTCATAAAACACCTTGGTTGGCACTATAGTTCAAATTTTCAATGGCTAAAGAAATTAAATGTCCTGAATGTGGCGAATGGACTTCCGATAACGAGGCTACTTGTTCACATTGTGGTGCGAATTTACACCCCGATCGTTCGGAAGAAATTAAGCGCATGCTTAGCTTCAAACCCTTAGATATCCCGTTGATTCCCATCAATGAAGATGACCACTGGTTTCTTAAAGGGGTGAAAATGGTTTTGCGTACCGGACAAGCTATTTTTATCGCTATCGGTAGCGCCATCGTATACATTGCCTCCGGTGCGGCTCACTAAAGTTTTCATCGTGGGCGTGTTTCCTCCTTTCTGGTTTTGGTGCAGTGCAATTTTTATTCTGAATCAATTTTTGGAGGCGGGGGGTGTTTTTATACCGTACATACACAGTTACCTAGACGATATCCTGGCCATACCAATTGTTTTGGGCTTTACTTTGGCTTTTCAACAGCAATTTACCTACCGTAATCCCAAATACACTTTTTCTATCTGGCATAGCCTGATATTTTTGTTAGGCTTAAGTTGGTACTTTGAATGGTATTTACCTAGTGTTTACAATCATCATTACCGAGATCCTTGGGATATTGTGGCTTACGCTGCAGGAGCTGTTTTTTTTCAAAGAAAAATGAATGTTGCAGCTCGAGCGATTGTCTATAAAACCAAAACTTTTCCCTACTTACAAATTTCACGTTTGCCCGTTTCGTAACTTTGAAAATATTTTTGGAAATTTGTCAAAACATTGAGATCAAATGAATGAATTAGCTGAACATACTCGTTGGATAAACCGTGCGGTTGAGTTGGCCGTAGAAAACGTCAAGGCGGGAGGCGGTCCTTTCGGATGCGTGATTGTGAAAGACGGCGAATGTATTGCCGAGGGGGTTAATCGCGTTACATCGAATTGCGACCCCACGGCACATGCCGAAATTCAAGCAATTAGGAATGCTTGCTCGAAACTAGGATCACATCAACTTTCCGATTGTATACTTTATTCCAGTTGTGAGCCCTGTCCAATGTGTTTGGGGGCCATTTATTGGGCTCGCCCCAATGCTGTATTTTTTGCCGCACGATCATTTCAGGCAGCAAATGTGGGTTTTGATGATTCCTTTATTTACGAAGAATTGCAGCTTGAGGAGGAGGATCGTCGTGTGCCTTGGACACAAATTGCTGTAGATCAATCAGATTTACCATTTTTGCAATGGCAAAATACGATTGATAAAAAAGAGTACTAAGCATTTGGTTCGTATTAATTCTTCAATGTATTTTTGCACCTCTCAAAAGCGGGCGTGGCGAAATTGGTAGACGCACTAGACTTAGGATCTAGCGCCGTGAGGTGTGGGAGTTCGAGTCTCCCCGCCCGCACAAAAAACACCGACTAATTTTAGTTGGTGTTTTTTTTTGTCTCCATCCTAAGATTCTAATCTCAGAATTGGTCGATAGCTGTAATGTTGTTCAAAAAAAAGCCGACCCTTGAGAGAGTCGGCTTATGTGGAATTAGTTATTTCCTAGAATGAGCGGGAGTCCGTCTTTGCCAGACCCAACCACCACGACTTTAGAGTTTGGTGATTCTGCTAATTTTAGAGTAGCAATAATACCTTTTTCGCGTAAAATAGCGTCGGTAAGTGAGCGTCCAACAATATTGTTAGCTGCCGCCTTTCCTTCAGCTTCAATGCGCTGACGCTCGGCTTCTTTTGTGGCTTGCTCTAAGCGAAACTCATACTCCAAGGAAGCTTGTTCTTGCTTGAGTTTTTTCTCAATAGCATCTTGTAGCGATTTAGGTAATGACACATCGCGGATAAGTACATCGTCTAAATTGATGTACTTGCCTTCCATAGTTCGGCGTGCGCGATTTAACATTTCATCCTCGATAATCTCCCGCTTGCTGGAGTAGAGCTCCTCAGGTAGGTATTTACCGATGATTTCTCTAGTGGCCGAACGAAGAGCAGGGGTGACAATTTTTTCATGATAATTCAAACCAATTTCATCATGTAAAAAACCAATTCTTGTGTCGTCAGCTCTATACCAATAGGATATCTCCAAGCGAATGGTCAAACCATTTTTAGAAAGAACTTCCATAATTGAGGTGGCTTCTTGTACTTTCACATCGTAGCGAAACACATCATTCCAAGGAGCAATGACATGAAAACCTTGTGCAAGTTGCTTCTCTTTATCCAATCCGCCAGCGAACGGACGGAAGACTACGCCCTTCTCACCGGGCTTGATTACTGTGGTTACGTTGTTCCATAGAATAACAACAACCAAAAAGCTGACAGCGGAAACGATCAGCAGAAATGAACTTCTTTTAGACATAATTTGAATTTTTACTTTACGGTGTTAATAGGATCCCATTCTTCGTCGAAGGAACCACTCGGAGGCAAATATCAGTACTAATAACAAAATAAACCACCAAATGTCGATGAGTGGACGCATTTTTAACCGTTCTCTTAGTATTCGGTCGCTAACAAGCTCCTCAAGGGCACTTTCAATCTTCGATATTTCGTTGGGAAATACCATAAAACCACCACTTCTCAGACTTAAGTCACTCATTCCTTCTGTATTGGCTTCGTTGCGTTGATTTTCCAACTGAAAGGCTTCTACAACAAATTGTCCGCTGGTTTGAATTTTTTCTTCCCCGAGAATTCCTTCTACTCGGAAACTGAAATTTCCCGTATCCAAATCGCGGATGCTTAATCGGTATGCGTCATTGTTCTCCATGAAGTCGTAACGAAATAACTCTTCATTATTGCGAAACAACTGTAAGCTCAGCTTAGCCTCTTGTGTTGACTGATAAGCTGCGTCGTACATACGGGCATCGAAAATTACGCTTCGACCTTCGCGTACGCGCTGAGGATAATTGACAAATAAGCGTTGGTTTTTTTGCACACTCCCCAAGTATCTGAATATTTGTCCGATAAAATCATTAAAAACTTGATGGCTTCCTGTTTCTTTAAAAGTGTGTAATCGCCATTGCCAAATACCCAAACCATTGATGGCAACCATCGGAATTCCTGAGTTTTCCCAAGCGATTATTAGAGGGCGCTCCGTAGCTATACCCTCAACAATGCACGTGCTTAAAATGGAGTTTGCCGCAGCATTTAATCTGGGTGAATAGGTTTCAATGGGCGGTAGTTTACGCGCATTATTTGACCACCAATCATCGATGCTGAATTTACTAAAATTCCTGTTGATCAAAGGCTGAACGAGCTCAGGATTCTGGCGTCGAGGCTCAAGATTGAGACCGGAAATAACACTTGATGAGCCAATTAGATACAATGTTGGCACACCTTCAATTTTGAATTGTAATGCATTAGATACTGGCATGTTGTGAAGCACAACTAAGTCAGGTTGCTCGGTAGCGTTTGGAATTTCCTCAGAGAAAGCCACAAGGACTTCATTACGACCACCATCCTCAAGTGCATTTCGCAGCGCTCCTAAGTCTGGGTGGGGATGTTTACCAAGTAACCAAATCTTCTTTTTGGTATCGAGAATTTCCACCACAAAGTCCCGCTGATTGTTCTCGGTAAAATTCTCGCCTTCCATAGGCTCAATAGCGATTCGCATTCGCTGTAATCCTTTCATTTTTCCTGTTGGGACTTCAAACGAAACTTTTTCTAGGGCTTGTGCATTGTCTATTGAAATGGTTTTGGACATTAGCGATGCACCTTCAATGTATAGCGTTATTTTGGCGTTTTTTCCTTTTAATTGCTTGAATGACAATTCGGATTCCACTTCAAGCTTATTTCCTTGGTAAACAAAGGCGTTGTGCGTTACTCGCTCAATGGCCGCATCGGGCCGTTTGATGGTATCGCCGTAGACAATCGTGTAGACTGGGTGATTAAGTTGATCAGCCCCTGTCCACGGATCTAAACCGGTATTGTGCCAACCGTCGGTAAATAAAATAAGGGCCTGTCTTCGATCGTCGGTGTAGCGCTGTTTTGCATACTGAATGGGCGCCGATAGATTGGTTTCTTCCCCGGTGAAATAGTGACTATCGGCTGTGGTTAATGCCGATTCAAAGCCTACCCAATCCAGTAGAAATTTGTCACCAAACTTTTTGTTCCAACGCTCTCTTACTTCAATCCATTGGTTTTTCAGAACTTTCTCATCTTCATGTATCAACATGGAAGCGGAATGGTCGAAACCGATAACGATGGAGGGGCGTATTTCTTCCTGAATCGTCCTTTTTGAGGTGGGTTTCATTAGTAAAAATACGATAATCACTAGTCCGGAAAACCGCAGTGCTCCGAGTATGATTCGTAGTTTTCTATCGAAATATGGCGAAGGCTTGTAATAGACCATCAGCGAGGCAGCAAGTGCTACAGCCACTCCTAATAAAAACCATAACCAGTGGTGCTGAAAGTAAAAGCTCATAGATATTTAATGATACATCATTTGAAAATGAACAACGCCCCCGAGGGAGCGTTGTTCGGAAGTCTTTAGGTGAGCATTCCGCCGCATACGTTTAGGACTTGTCCGGTAATGTATGCCGACATATCCGAGCCTAGAAATACGCAGGCATTGGCGACATCCATTGGGTCACCTCCGCGCTTTAATGGTATGCCATCTCGCCAGCCTTGTACGACTTTTTCGTCGAGGACGGCGGTCATCTCAGTCTCAATAAATCCGGGTGCTATGGCATTACAACGTACATTTCTCGAGCCCAACTCGAGGGCAACAGACTTAGTTAATCCGATCATACCAGCTTTGGAAGCGGCATAATTTGCTTGTCCTGCATTTCCTTTTACTCCAACAACCGAGCTGATATTAATAATGGAACCAGCGCGCTGTTTCATCATCGGCTTTACAACGGCCTTAGTTAGGTTAAAGGCTGAATTTAAGTTGGTTTTGATTACGGCATTGAAGTCATCCACGCTGAGTCGAAGCAGCAGATTGTCGCGCGTAATGCCGGCATTATTAATCAAAACATCGATGCGACCAAACTCGGCTACTACATCGTCTACTAATTTTTGCGCTTGCTCGAAGTCGGAAGCGTCGGAGCGAAAACCTCTAACTTTATTGCCATTGGCAGAAAGTTCTTCTTCTAGTGCTTTGCCTTTTTCTACGTTGGAAAGAAAGGTGAAGGCAACCTCAGCTCCCTGTGCGCAGCAAGCTTCAGCAATGCTTTTTCCAATTCCTTTACTGGCTCCTGTTACCAGTACTACTTTTCCCTTGAGTAATTCCATAATGTGTTTGGGTATGGTTGTACAATTTTATCTTGGCCTTGGCCTTTGGTTTGCCAAAGATAGAGCATACGCAGCAATCGCAAGAATTCTGCGAGACGAATATGCACGGCTTTATGCGCGATAATTATGAATTGGCCTTCAGTGTGATATAGACAAAGTCCTCGGGCGGTGCATCAGTATCGGCTATGTTAATGATCATCTCCAAAGGATTTTTGCCAATGGCCGACCACCACTGCCAGAGAGAATCATGGCGTTCTTGGGGTATTCCTGTTGGGTAAAGACTTTGCGATAAGACCTCGATTTGATTCATGGATTCTACATGGAATCTTTTTTCGGCGCGCATGAGCTTCTTTTCAAGTTTATCTAAACCCTTCATCTGTTTGGCTCGCTGAGCGCGAACCGCACCCATCATGCTTCCGTCGGTTTGTCCGGCTAATTGTTCTAAATCAGAAAAAATACGATCGATTTTTGTTTTTTCCTCATCTAAGTGCAGTCTGACCTGGGCGTGTTTTTTTACCCATGTCTCTTTCCAAATTTTTGGCGATAAATCAAGTAGGGTAGTGTTTAGCTTTTCGTAGCGTTGTTTGCTTTTTTCTTCGAGCAAGGCAAATCCGTGACGCAATAGCAATACCGGAAAAGGAGTGGAGAATCGACGAAAAATATCAGATAACTGAAACCAATACGCAAGTTCTCCGGGTCCCCCAAAATAGGCTATATTGGGAAGTATCCATTCTTGATATAATGGACGCATTACCACATTTGGACTAAAATCTTGAGGTCGCTCCTCTAGAATCTGCTGCAATTCTTCCTCTGTTACGGATAGTCCATTGAGATTATAGCCTGAGGTTGTCCTTTCTACATAGGTTCTAGCGCCATCGCCCATGTAAAAAATGTTGATTTGCGCGGGATGAACCTGGGCTTGAAAACCGTTTTCCTCAAGAATCTTGCTGCAATGAGTGGTGTCGGACATAGCAAACGACTGCGTACATTCAGCCAGCATTACCGGAGCAAAAAGCTTTTTTAATTCTGCATCATCACCATCAATAACAATAAGGCCATGCTGTCCGAAAAGATCATGTGCCCACTGCCTGGTGGCGTCTGCCCAATTGTTGTGTTTGAGGTAGGCATGTTCAAGGTGCTCGATAATTTCATTGGTGACTTGACCAGGCGGCAGATGTGCAGCAAAGGTCTTTAGCCATTCCTTCATCCCTTCAGTGGAGACACGACCAACGGGTCCATTTACTTCCTGATCGTAAACCCATTTTTCTTCCTCAAAGAAAAAATGCTTGGCTTCTTCCCAGTCATGATCTTCTGTGGCCATCCAAAATATTGGCACGTATTGGTTTTGGGGGTCGAGTTGGTTTAGTTTTTTACAGGTGCTAATTGCGCTAATAATCTTGTAAAACGTGTACAAGGGACCACCACCCAAACAAGCTTGGTGACCTGTGGTGATGGTTAAAGTATTTTCCTTAGATAGCAAATCAATATTCTCCAAAACATTTTGGCCTTCAACCTTATCGAATAAGCAGCGCTGATATTGTTGCTTCAGGGCCTTATTGAGCTCGGTGCGATAACTGAAATGTTTCTTTTTTATTGCGGCCTGCGCAAGTAAACCTTTAATATTAGGAGACTGACTGTACAAGGGCTTAGGGATTTCTCCCGACAAATAATTGCGGATTAGTTTAGAAATATGCGGTGCTTGTTTAAAAGCAATACGGTGGTAACAAAAAGCCTCGTCGGTATCCATTATCAATTTTTTTATGCGCGTGAAGGCATGATTTTAAAATAACCAGCTATCCAAAGTCCAATAAACATTATCATGCCGTTGATTAGCAGTAATTCAAAACTAAATACATAATTGAACCAAGTTTCTCCATTGCGATACAGGAGATAGGAAATAACTGGAGCAATAACCGCCATGAACGGAATGAATTTGTCTGGAACTTTTCTGGAGCTAAACAAACCAAAAGCGAATAGCCCCAACAATGGACCATAGGTAAATGTTGCGACTGTGAAAATCTCTTGAATTACATTATCGCTTACCACGTAAGCAAACAGTATAACAATTACGGCTAGGGATACACTGATGCCAATATGTGTGGCTTTGCGAATTCGAATACTTCTTTGATCTGCGTGATTTTTTATTTTTAAAATGTCTACACAAAAACTGGTAGTCATAGCCGTTAAGGCACTGTCTGCACTACTGTATGCCGCAGCAACCAGCCCTAGTAAAAATACAATACCTACCCAAATAGGAACAACCTCCGAAAATGCAACCGTTGGGAATAAAGCATCTCCCTGCACGTCCAATCCATATACATTCGCAAAATCATAGAGATAGATGCCAAGTGCTAGAAATAGCAGATTCACAGGGACTAAAAGTATGCTGAACCAAAACATGTTTTTTCGGGCATCAGCAAGTGATTTGCAGGTAAGGTTTTTTTGCATCATATCCTGATCCATGCCGGTCATGGTGATAGTGATAAACATACCTCCAATAAATTGTTTGATAAAATGCCTTGGTTCTGTGCCGAAACTATCCCAGAAAAACACCTGACTCCAATCGTGGTTCATGACGTATTCTAAAGGGCCAACTTCGGGTGATAGAAAATGGTGTAAATAGTAAAAACTGAAGCCAAGGGCTAGAAGCATAAATAGGGTTTGGAGCGTATCTGTGTATATAATTGTTTGAATTCCACCGCGAAAGGTGTAAAGCCAAATAAGGAAAACGGTACTCAATACGGCCACGTAGAATGGTAGTCCTAAAGGATCAAAAACCAGAAGTTGCAAAACCAATGCTACGATGTAGAGTCGGAAGGCCGATCCTAACATGCGCGATAATAAAAAGAAAATAGCCCCGGTTTTGTATGCCTTTGCGCCGAAACGACTTTCGAAATATCCGTAGATTGAAATCAAGTTGAGTCGATAGTAAAGGGGGAGTAGAATACCAGCAATTACGGCATAGCCAGCAAGATAGCCAAATACCATCTGCATATACGAAAATGCTCGATTTTCAACCCATCCCGGAACGCTTATAAAAGTGACGCCGCTCAGTGATGCACCAATCATTCCAAAGGCAACTAAATACCAAGGGGACTGACGGTTTGCCGTGAAGAATGTTGTGTTATCAGCAGATTTTTTGGTGCTGATAAATGAGATCAGCATCAAAACAGCAAAATAGCCAAGTAAGACGGATAGCGCTATCCACATGGTGTTTAGGGATGAATGATGCGCTGTTCGAGATCAGCGTTGAGTTTAATCCAAATAAACGCTTGATTGTTAAAACTTCCATTCTTAGTGGGGGAAAAGTCGAAATACGTGTGTAACGGATGTAAGGGAATGTCTCTGCCGGAAATTTTTCTAAGGAAATAATAGGTAATATCAAATCCTTGGTAGGCAAACCTGTCGGGAATTCGTTGGTAGTCTTTTTGGTACCGATCCCAGAAATTCTTAGCATGCGGATTTTCAGCTCGGAAGAAACTCGCTTCCGGTCGAATGTATCCCAACCGCCCCAAAAGCGCAGCGTCTAAGGTTCGTGAATCAGATAGTTTTTCGGAGGTAAGTAAGCTGATGTTACGGCGCTTCAGTCCACCAAGTGTGTTTAGCGAGTTGGTTATGAAAACTTTTGATTTTCCCAATAAAACAATAACGACTTCACTTTCCTGATTTTGGGGAAGGATTTCTTCAAGTCGACTTCTTGAAGGTACACCTCTAAGTGTTTTTGCCTGGATTTTTTGCGCATTCAAATTTTCAGCTAATCGTAGTGCTGGTCTAATGAACGTAGAGTCATTATCGTGAATAATGACAATTGTTGCTCCTCGATGTTTTTGCTCAATTAGTTTGTAAAGCGATGTGATCTCGTCACTTTCACTGGGAATACATTTGTACACATTAGGGAATTCCAAGACTTCACGCTGGTTACTTACTGGCGACACCACGGGAGCTTCATTGCCTCGTTTTCGCATAGGACCAACTACTTGGCGTAATTCCTTGTAAAAGAATGGCCCAATAACTAAGTCCATTGAATCTAAAGTTTGAAAGACTTGAGAATTGAGGTCGTTGTCGTGAAAAACGTGCAAACTAACCGGCACACCCATTCTTTGCAGACTATCCAAAGCCATTTGAACACCGGAGAAAAAGCCGAGACTTACCGTGTTTTTCTGTACCCAACGCTTTTTCCAGTCGAATCTATCGTCACTTTCATCCGGGTCGTCTAAAGGCAGAAATAGTGCAACTCGTATGATTTGATCACGGGGAATTATGCGGTCTAAGGCATAAATACTCGTATCGTTTCGAGCGGCTTCCATGCTTTTTCCCTGTAAGGGAATCAGGAGCATTCGTCCAGGCTTTATGCCTTCGTGTATCCTGGGGTTAAAGCGTTCAAGCTCTTGTACACTGATGTTAAACGTCGCTAAAATATCGGTCAGACGATCGCCTTCTCGAACGCGGTAAAGCGTAAATGGCTGACGATCTGCAGAGTCAGGTTGCGCTAGCTCTACTTTTTCGAGCGGTCGAATTCTCAAACGCATTCCGACTTTGAGTCCATCCGATAATTGTGGATTGAGATCTACGAGATTATTGGTAGATATATCGTAAGTGCGGGTTAAGCTGTACATTGTTTCGCCTGCCTCAACAACGTGAATGAAGTAGCCTTCCTCACTTGCTTTTTCTGTAGGCAGTCTTTTTTCAATTCGATCATCCGAGGAGAGTTGTTCTTCAATGGGGGCGCGTTTGGGATTTTTAGGTATTCGTAACACCATGCCCACTTGCAGTCCACGCTCGATCAAATCGGGATTATTTGTTTCTAATAGGTCTTGAGAAACTTCATACGTACGAGTAATTCGAAACAATGTTTCCCCCGATTGAACTTCGTGAAAAATGAATTTAGTTGAGTCGATATTTGGCAATGTACTGCCGGGTTTATTGGCATATACCAATACCTTTTTTCCAATGCTTAATACGGTTTTGGCTTCCGGATTAAGTTCGAAAAATTTTTCTTCGGTCATTCCGTATTTTCGGGTAATTCGGAACACAGTTTCCCCTTCTTGTACGGTATGATACATCAGCTCAGGTTGCGTTTGAGCTTGTATCGTTGCAGTAAAAAGTAGGCTCAGAATACAAAGTGCTTTTGTGCAGTAGAGGACTATAAAGCGAAATAACTTCATGAGCAAATATATAGGATTATTCGAATGTCATTCAATACCAGCATTTTCCATCTCTTATTATGCGTGTGCCTTAGGCTAAGCGCAAAGATAGAATGAAAAGCCATTGTTAACTAAATCTGCCGGCATAAAAATCCGGGTTATGTAAATCGGGTTTGTTGTACTGAATGTTTTCATCCGTGTGGTACTGTTTTAGAGGGATGCCTACGGCCCGACAGATCGCGTCGCCTGCGGCAGTATCCCATTCCATCGTCGGGCCTAGTCGCGCATACAAATCGGCCGATCCCTCGGCTATTTTGCATATTTTCAGGCTGCTGCCAAGAGGGATAATGCGAATGGATCGGTGATTTTTTTCTAGTCGTGCCTGAAGTTTTTCGGAAATTGGAGCGTGGGATCTACTGCCTAAAACAATGAATTCAGTGCGGGATTGTTCGATGGGGAGTTCAGTCCAGACTACATTTTCGGGCAAATCTTTTTCCACTTCCGCTTTAAATGCTCCTAGGTGTGGGCCTCCAACGAACAGACTTTTTAGAATAGGTGCGTAAATCACTCCAAAAATGGGTTCATTTAAATGCATCAAGGCAATATTTACGCTAAACTCGCCATTGCGTTTCACGAATTCACGCGTGCCATCCAGGGGATCTACAAGCCAGTAATACTCCCAAGAACTTCGCTCTTCATAGTCTAAATGAATTCCTTCCTCACTTAGCACTGGATAGGGAGTGCTACTTAATACTTCGGCGATTATATCATGGGCATTTTTATCGGCTAAGGTAATTGGCGTATTGTCGGATTTTGATTCAACATCAAAAGCGCTGTAATACACCATTCGTATAGCCTCTCCCGCGAGTAAAGATGCTCGAATTGCCGTTTTTTCGTATGTAGAAAAGTTTATTCCCATTCAATCGTAGCCGGTGGTTTAGAGCTGATGTCGTAAACAACTCGGTTTACCCCTTTCACTCGGTTGATGATTTTATTGGAAATTCGTGCCAAAAATTCGTAGGGTAAATGAACCCAATCGGCGGTCATTCCGTCGGTAGATTCAACCGCGCGAAGAGCAACCACTCTTTCGTAGGTGCGTTCATCACCCATTACACCAACCGATTGCACGGGTAGGAGGATGGCACCTGCCTGCCAAACTTTATCGTAGAGGTTTTCTTCTTTTAGTCCTTGAATGAAGATGTGGTCGACTTCCTGTAGTATGCGGACTTTCTCCTCAGTAATATCTCCGAGTATACGAATGGCTAATCCAGGACCAGGGAAGGGGTGGCGGCCAAGTAAGTCCGGACTAATTCCCAGAGAAGCTCCAACGCGCCTAACTTCGTCTTTAAATAGCATTCGCAGTGGCTCTACAACGCTTAATTTCATAAAGTCTGGCAAACCTCCAACATTGTGGTGTGATTTAATCGTCACCGATGGACCGCCTGAGGAAACGGATTCAATAACATCGGGATAGATGGTTCCTTGTCCTAAAAATTCAACATCGGGAACAGCGTTCGCTTCATCATCAAAGACTTCGATGAACACTCGACCGATAATTTTTCTTTTGGCTTCGGGTTCACTTTCCCCAGCAAGTGCCGAAAGAAAGCGGGAAGAAGCATTCACACCTTTTACATTTAACCCCATATGCTCGTACTGCGCCAGAACATCGTCATACTCGTTTTTGCGAAGTAATCCGTTGTTCACGAAAATACAGTGTAAGCGATCGCCAATAGCCTTGTGCAATAACACAGCCGCTACCGTACTGTCAACACCTCCGGATAAGCCAAGAACGACTTTTTTATCACCTACTTTTTCACGCAATTGCTCAACCGTTTCTTCAACAAATGCAGTGGGTGTCCAATCGCACGTGCACTGGCAAACCTCAACGACAAAGTTTCTTAGAATTTGAGCGCCGTGCGTGGAGTGGTAGACCTCAGGATGGAATTGGATTCCAAAAGTAGTTGAATCTCCTACTTGGTAAGCCGCAACGGCAACATCTTCGGTACTCGCTACAATGTTAAAACCCTCGGGAAGTTCCTTGATGGTATCTCCGTGTGACATCCAAACTTGACTACCAACAGGCACTGATTTCATCAATACATTTTGTGGATCAAGGGAAGATAACAAAGCCCTTCCGTACTCACGCACTTCCGATTTTTGGACAATTCCTCCATTGGAATGGGCTAGGTATTGCGCTCCGTAGCAGACACCCAGAATAGGAACTCCGTAGTCGAATACCCAAGCTGGAGGTTGTGGCGCTTTCTCTTCGAGCACGGAATGTGGACTTCCGCTGAGGATAAAGCCTTTGATATGTTTGTCTTCAACGCGAACATTGTGGAATGGTTGAATTTCACAAAATACGTTTAATTCTCTCAGTCTGCGCGCAATGAGTTGCGTATACTGTGAGCCAAAGTCGATGATGATGATGGTTTCTTGCATGGGCGCAAATATAGGCGATACGAACGGGTAGAAAACAAAATCGGGGTCACAAAATATGACCCCGATTTATATAAATTTTTGCCGTTAGCTGCGGTGAACGAGACGGAATCCTTCACCGTGAATGTTCACAATTTCTAAGGTTGGATCATCCAGCAAATATTTTCTCAACTTGGCAAGATAAACATCCATTGACCTCGCGGTGAAATAATTGTCTTCTTTCCAGATTTTGAGCAGCGCATCTTTTCTGGTTACCAAACGATTAAGGTTAAGCGCCAGAAGGATGAGCAGACTATTTTCTTTGGGGGAAAGTTTGCGCTCCTTGCCGTTATACGTTAAAATTCGCAATTGCGTATCGAGTACAAATCCTCCGAATTGTAGGTTTTCAGGAATTTCCTCGCGTTGTCCGCTTTGCAGTTGACGATTGAGAATTGCCTGAACCTTTAATTCTAACACCTCAGAATCAAAAGGCTTGATGATGTAGTCGTCTGCCCCAGCTTCATAGCCTTTGATCATATCCTCTTTTAGCGATTTTGCTGTAAGGAAGATTATGGGCATTTGCTCATCAATCTCTTTGATTTGTTTTGCCAGTGTAATACCGTCCTTTCGAGGCATCATTACATCGAGAATGCAAAGCGCATAGTCGTTGCTTTTGAAGTCATTAAGTCCATGAATACCATCACGTGAGAGGGTCACATTGTATCCTTTAATGGTCAGGTAATCGCGGAGAATTAATCCGAAGTTTGGATCGTCCTCAACCAAGAGTATGTTCGTGTCATTGTTCATAGTCGTAAGGGGTTTTATAGTTGATAAAAGTTAGGATTCTTCTTGAATACAGGGGATATAAATGCTAAAGACACTGCCTTTTCCAGGGTGGCTATCTACGGTAATTTCACCTTTATGAAGTGTGATGATTTCACGTGCGTAGCTCAATCCTAGTCCGTGGCCTTTTATGTCGTGTAGGTCGCCAGTGGTTTGACGGAAAAAACGTTCGAAGACTTTGTTGATCATGTCTTTGCTCATCCCTAAACCTTTGTCGGCGACTTCAATAATGAGCGAATCGTTTTTATTGTAG
Source organism: Flavobacteriales bacterium (assembly GCA_007693635.1). Classification (GTDB taxonomy): domain Bacteria; phylum Bacteroidota; class Bacteroidia; order Flavobacteriales; family Schleiferiaceae; genus CSBr16-58. The sequence goes on from REDE01000070.1 coordinate 35,608, forward strand.
GTGCTCACGGTGATTTCAGGCTCATTGGGTGAGTACTTATTTGCGTTATCCAGTAAATTCACTAAAACAGTCAGGATTTGCTCGGGATCTACTTCTATCATTGAGCTTTTTGCTTTTAGATTGAGAATGAAATCACCACCGCGTGTCTCCACCTGAAGTCTCAAGTGATCCACCGCCTTTTGAATAAGCTGGTGGGCATCAATTGCTTCTTTCTCAAGGGAAATAGCTTTTCGATCCAGTAGTGCCAAGCGCAGAACTTGCTCGACTTGGGCGTTCATTCTTCTGTTTTCCTGCCGAATCATTCCTGCATAGTACTTTATTCGTTCGGGATCTTTGGCGATGGTATCATTGGTCAGTGCGTCTACCGCTAGTGATATGGTGGCAATGGGTGTTTTAAACTCATGGGTCATGTTGTTGATGAAATCGGTCTTGATGTTACTGATTTCTTTTTGCTTGATGAGTTGACGAATGGTCGAACCCATTGTGAAGACCAAGAGTCCCATAAGTAGAAGACTTAAGCTGAGTACGAAGATCAATCGACGCAGTACAAATCTGTTTTTCCCCGGAAAATAGAGGTATAACCAGGTGGATGAGGCGACGGGGTAATCGTGGCGAAACAACAAGGTGCGAAACATGTCTGGGTAGTCTTCCCACTTAAAATCGATTGTGACATATCGAGTAGGTTGATCTCCTTCTACCACACCAAACTCATAGTCTGTAGGAAGGGCAAAACGCGCAAATTCAACTTTTAGCAATGAGTCAATTTGACGCATATCTACGCGATTTTCCAAACGCTGTTGTTCGCGTAAATAAGCACGATCCGATGAACTTTGTAATGCTGAATCTAATCGACTGAGACGACGCATCACTAGCGCTTGCTCAAAAATATTTTTCTCAATGATTTTTGCAGAGCGGTCTTCAGTCTCACTATCAAATTTGCTGACCATGCGCTGCGCGTGCTCATACTCAAGCTTGATGGAAACCCGATTTAGTGCCTCGGATACATCGCCGGTAAAGCGCTCCATATAGGAGTTGTGTGCATACAGAATCAAACGAACCTGCAGCACGGAAACCCCGATGGCAGCGATGGCAACTATTAAAAAAAATCGACGATATGACTTCATGTGTATCCCTGAAATTTTCGTTGACAAAACTACATTTCAGGTTCGGATTTTAGCTCATCTCGTGTCTCGTATTAACAATATTTTATCAGTTAAAAAATCAGTCACCTTCTCTGTTCCAATGTTTTAAAATATCATATCGAATAGTCTTTTCGCGCGGGTTTTCGCCGGGAACATACCAGTTTTTTAAACCGACTTCTGGTGGTAAGTAGCTTTGATTTACAAAATTATTTGGGAAATTGTGCGGATATTGATATTCCTTTCCGTAGCCTAAATTCTGCATGAGTTTTGTCGGGGCGTTTCTCAGGTGAAGGGGCACAGGAGCTTGGAGTAGTTCTTCGGCTTCTGCCATAACCGCATTGATAGCGGCATAGGCACTGTTGCTCTTGGCCGAGGTGGCTAAATATATGGTGCATTGTGCCAGAGGTATTCGGGCTTCTGGCATTCCTAATTTATGCACTGCATCAAAGGTTGCATTGGCGATTACTAGGGCCGTGGGGTTTGCCAGACCAATATCTTCACTCGCAGAAATCAGTAGCCGACGAGCAATGAATACCGGATCTTCTCCACCTTTAAGCATTCTTGCCAGCCAGTATAAGGAGGCCTGCGGAGCGCTCCCGCGTATGGACTTTATAAAGGCAGAAATGATGTCGTAATGCATCTCCCCATTCTTGTCGTAGGCGGCAAATTTTCGTTGACAGACAAGCTCTACCAATTCATCTTTGACAATTAAGGCGTCGTTTCCAGAGTGATGACGTACCAATAATTCCAAATTGTTGAGGGTTTTTCTGGCGTCACCAAGTCCGAAGGCAATCAAAGCTTTGGTTTCTTCTAATACGACGGGAATTTTCTTTAACTCGGGGTCATTTTCCACGGCGTATTGCAGCATCTGATTCAGATCTTCTTCGGTGAGTGCTTCGAGCACAAATACCTGGCATCTGGAAAGCAGTGCGTTGTTTAATTCAAAAGACGGATTCTCGGTGGTAGCACCAATGAGTGTCATTTCTCCAGTTTCTACTGCGTGAAGTAGACTGTCTTGTTGCGACTTACTAAAGCGGTGAATTTCGTCGATGAAAACAACTGGTGGACCTTGTTGGAATAATCCAGCTCGCTGATTTTGCAAGAGAATATCACGAATATCTTTAACCCCCGCAGTTACCGCTGAAAGATGGTGCATTTTTCTATTCAGCGTGCGGCAGAGGATAAAGGCTAGGGTGGTTTTTCCAACACCCGGAGGTCCCCATAAGATAAGTGAAGGTAATGTGCCGTATTCCAGCATTTTACGCAAGGGTTTGTCTGGACCAATAAGGTGTTTTTGACCGACAAATGTGTCGAGGTTTTGCGGGCGGAGACGTTCGGCGAGGGGCTGATGCATCATGATCTTAAGCTTTGTGACAAAGGTACAAATTCAGTAGTGGGTGCTGTCGTAATTTTACCGCATGCAAATAAGGAAAACCAATTCGACTTCTATTGCCGACTTTCTTACTGCCGTTTTCTGGCGGCCAGCGTTTATCATGGTCATGGTGATGTGGGTGTTCTATTGGTTGGAAATGCGGTTTGATTGGCCCAATTCTTCAATGGGTTTGTATCCTCGCAGATGGGAGCAATTCTACGGAGTTTTTTTGTCGCCACTTTTACACGGTAGTTTGAAACATTTGCTTTCCAACACATTTCCAATACTTATTTTGGGTTCGGCAATAGGTTATTTTTATAGTCGAATTGCGGCTAAGGTTTACGTTTTGACCTATATTTTATCGGGCGTATTAACTTGGTTTTTCGCGCGTGAAGCTTTCCACATAGGGGCTAGTGGGGTAGTCTACGCTTGGGCATTTTTTGTGTTTTTCTCTGGCTTGTTTCGGGGTCATCCATCACTAATTGCACTTTCGCTGCTGATCGCTTTTTTGTATGGTTCTTTGGTATGGGGAATCCTTCCTGTTGATCCAGAAGTCTCCTATGAATCTCACGGATTTGGTGGAGTTGCCGGATTATTGATTGCCTGGTGGTTTCGAAAAGAAAATCCCGAACACATTGGCCGGCATTTCTGGCAACGAAAACGCTACGAATGGGATCCTCAGGAAGAAGAGCTTTTGGAGCAAATGGATTACTGGAAAACACCGGAACAAATTGCTAATCAGCAGAAAAACAAACAAGATGAATCGCCAAATTCAAGCTTAGATTCAAGTTCTGATCATCCAGTTAGCATTGTTTATACTTTTCGTGAAAAAAATAACGGATGAATGGTGTGTGGTTAAATTCATTTTCGTTACATTTGCGACTATTCAGTGATTGCTCTGTGTTTTTGCGGAATAATTTAATTGTATTAAATTTGGTTGTCGCGTTTGTGAAAGCAAAACGGCAATTTTAAGAAAGTAATTTTTGATGAGTGCAAAAGTCGCTTTGGTTATCGGATCTACAGGTCTGGTTGGTCTTTCGTTGACCGAGCAATTGCTTGCGTGCAATGATTATGCTGAAGTTCGAATTCTTGGTCGTAGTAAACCAGAAATCGTTCACGAAAAATTGCAGTTTATTCCCGCGCAGCTTACAGCCCCTGGTTTGCCTCGTTCGGCATTTCTGAATGTCAATGATATTTTTTGTTGCATTGGAACTACGACGAAAAAAACTCCGAATAAAGAGGAGTATGTAAATATCGACCGTGAAGTTCCTGCGAAAATTGCCGAAATTGGTAAAATATTTGGCGTTGAACGCTTTTTGGTGGTTAGCTCCATCGGGGCATCGGCTACAAGTAAATTTTTCTATTTGCGCGTAAAGGGCGAAATGGAAGAGAAGGTGATTGAATCCGGCATTCCCGTGATCGAAATTTTTCGCCCTTCTACCTTATTGGGAAAGCGGAAAGAGTTTCGTCCCGCAGAGTATTTGAGCCGACTCTTTGATCCCGTCACTAGATATTTTGTCCCAAAAAAGTACCGCGGTATCAAAGCAACAACCGTAGCTCATGCTATGTTGATTCGCGCTTTGTCGCCATGTGAAGAAGGAATCAACGTTTGGGAATCCGATCAGATTGAGGATCTTATTCGGTATTAGATATTTTCTTTAACGACTCAATATTTTACAGCCTTGTTCGATAAATGAAAGGGCTAATATATTTCCGAGGGCGGGGTGTCCTTGAAATCCTGCATTGACTAAGCCTTGCATTTCCAATCTTTTCAATACGGGGTCGTTACTTTGCTGTGCGGGCATGATGTAGTGCTCACACTCGGGGTGCATTTTTTTGGCGATTTCCGAAGCGGCCCACGCTGCAGCGCCGTCTATAACAACGAGCATATTTCTCTGTGCTGCTTGCAATATTGCTCCGGTAAGCATTGCGGTTTCGTACCCACCATACATTGCGAGATTCATTATGGGATCGGTACTACTCGGGTGTCGATTGATGGCTCGCTGTAAATTTTTCACATGAAGGCTTTTTTTATCCTTATTGCGAACCCAGTAAATAAGCGGTTCACTGCGCAAAACGGCCAATAAACAACGCGCTCCTAAATCACTTCCCGCTCCCACACCAGCAAGGAGTACGGTATTGCTTCCACTATAAAATGCGTTTTCAATTTGAGCGGCTCCCATTCCTATGGCGGCGTGAGTTTCTGAGGTGGTCATCGCTGCTTCGTGAATGATGTTTCGTGTCCCTCTGCGGATTTTCCGGTAAAAAAATCTCGATCCACGATGCAGCCAATAATCAATTTCTCCTTCAGAAGAATTACGCAGTCCAGCATCGATAAATCTAAGGGTATGACTATGCGCCGCCTGACTTAAAAAGGAGTGGGGCGACATCTGCTCCGCTAAATCATCGGAGGGGAGGTCTACAGCAAAACCATGATCACTGGCAAATACTAAATTGGTGGGGTCGTTGATTATTGGGGCAAGCTCTTGAAAAATGAGTCCGCACCGCAATGCTGAACTGTAAAGTGCTCCATAGTCCACAAATGATTCCAAGCGCCTCTCTAAGGAAAGACGAATTTGTTGGTTGGGGATATGGATATTGAAACGCAGCATCAAATTGGCATTAAGCTGCAAAGGTACGGTGTATCTGTAGCTATCCGGCGTGCGATAACGCCGCAACCACAACGGATTCGTCTACGCGAAATTTTACAATAATTACGATGGCAATAAAGGCGTACATTAATTTGAGCATGGTGCTAAAAATAAACCCTAAAAAGGTTGCCCACGCACTTTTTATTCCTTGCTCGAATGCTCGTCCAATAATGATCTCACCGATAAGCGCTCCTATGAAAGGACCTATGATTAAACCTAAAGGGGGGAATAATAAGCCCACAAGCATTCCTGCAAATGCTAAGAGCGAGGAAAACCAGTGAGCACCATATTTTTTTGAGAAATAGGAGGGAATGATATAGTCTAGTATGGTAATCACCAAAGCCGCAATACCGAGTATCCATAACCATTTGGTGGGCACTTCCACCCACGAACTAAAGTGAATTGCCAGCACACCAAAAAATGAAATCGGTGGCCCGGGGATAATTGGCATTACAGCTCCCACCAATCCGGTAAGGAGCAGTAATCCGCCTAAAATGATGAGGAAATAGTCCATATAAAAAAAAGAATCCCGCCAACCAAAAGGTCGACGGGATTGTAAATTAATAGCGCAGAATTGCGGTTAAAGGTTGGTCAAAGTTGGTTTCACCATTTACGATGAAGTCAACCATACCTCCATTGAGAAGCGTTTGTTCGGCAATTTCGTCGATCACATCATCGTAATCACCGGGTTGTTCAGGTTTTTCCAGAAGCTGAATGTTCCCTTCGTAAATTCGTGCTGCCTGACGGTAATCTTTCTGTGCAACCAGGTGGGAAACCCTTCCTTGTCGAGCAAGCTTGTACACATCAGATACAATCGATGAAATTTTTTCGGGTGAAATTCCACTGCGAAGAGCATTCAAGCGTTCAATTTTTTGCTCTTTCATCGATTTGCCAACTTCGGCCCATATTTCGTTAAGCCAGGTTGAGGCATTATTAGCGGAGCGCGACCCATCGAGCTGTGCAATAACGTTGTGACTAAAGCGGGTCTTCTTCATGTAATAGTCGCGGATACGACGCACACCGACCAATACAATGGGCAAGGGTTCTTGTCGCATGACTTTCTCAAGTGCTTCATCAACTTCACGGAAAAACTCTTCGGTGTAGCGATCCTCCGTATCGGAAAAACTTTTTTCTAGGGTATTGGCCGCTATTCTTGGGTTTTCCATTGGGAACCCATCTATTTCGGCATTTTCCCCAAAACGATCTTCACTGGCCTCGAATATGTCTACCTTTTCCTTGGATAGTGTAAGCACGTAATAGCGAAGACTCTTGCTTATACCTACGATGATGTCTCTGGTGGCAAAGTTTTTATCCAACACAACACGGTTGGGCAAATCAAATGGAAAGCGCTTGATCATTCCCACGCGCTCACCTAAGAAAATACCTAAGCCGTCGAGATTGTTTTGATGATCGATAAGATGAATGAAACTATCGAATCGCTTTAACCATTGCTCTGAGGTTTTTTTATCCATTTCATTTGATAGACGTTCGGCAAGCTCATTGCGTAGGTTTTTTAGTAAAATGGGGTCTTGCGTAACACCGGGAGCTGTTCGGTGTGTTTTCATGGTTACTGTGATACTTGGATACGAAGCATTGCGAATTAAATCGTCGACGAAATGGATTTTCATACGTAGCTAATTTAGTTTATAATTAATCGTTCAGAAGCCTGAATTTTGGCTCCCAATTATCGATGCAAATTAGAGCAAAAGAATGTAATTTGCAAATGACTATGATCACTTCCCCAAGAATCGGGTTCTATTTTAGCATAAAATGTTGTGAAGCTGCGAGAATTTCGCGAAATTTCCAATGGACTATTTGATTTTCATCACTCATACGCATTCCTCCTTGGTGATAAATCTCATTGGTGAGTCGGAAAATTTTAAGACTTCCTTCCCGAATTATGGTTTGTAATTGGGGTATATCATCCACGAAATCGCCTTTTAATAATGTGTCCCAAACCTTATCGGCTTCTCGGAAAATTCTAAATTCCCAATCATCAAGATGTGTTTTTAGTTTTTCCGATGCTTCGTTGACCTGTGCACTCTCGAGCAAAGATCGGCCTAATCCCGCAAAGGCTATTCCCATGCAAAAGCGAGCAAAAGGCATAAACCCGAGTCGGTGAATTTCGTAGGCGTACGGATTTGCAATTTCTCCGATTTTAAAGGAGCAAATTCCGGGGATATTTTCACCCGCGATGCCGAAGGAGGAGGTGGGGCGGAAGGCGAAAACATCCCATTCTTCATGGATTTTTACTTCGGTAGCGGCTACGACGTAACTTGCTAGATCATCATTTTCATCTATGGCGTTGACTGTAAAATGGGTGGCGTGGGCACTACCTGTACATTTATCCCATTCACCACTTAACTTTATAATGCCATTTTCATTCTTAGAGGTGCCTCCGATTTTACCACTGCCCGCCAATGCCGCTTGCGGGGTGCTGAAAATTTCTCGAGCTGCCTCCGTAGGAAAAAAGCCGGAAAAATATCCAGCACCAGCTCCTAAATTGACGCACCAACCGGCACTGCCAAATTCTTTGCTGTAATCGTGAATGACTTTCAAGCCTTGGGCTAAACTCCATTGTAAGCCCCCAAATTCATTGGGGACAAATCCAAAAAACACTTTTTCATCGTGCATTTTTTGCAGCAAATGAAAAGGTAGCTGATTTGTCTTGTAATCAGCGGCGGTGTATTCAGAAGTCATTTTTCTTGAGTTATTTCCCTGCTTCGTGTATGCGTAAAAGTGGCTCCATGAATTTTTCTAAGCGGGCGATATCGAGCTGACTGGCTGCATCGCAAAGTGCTTCGTCAGGACAAGGATGGGTTTCTATAAAAAGTCCATCGATTCCGGCTCCTACAGCTGCTCGTGCCAAAACATCTAAGTACTGGCGCGCACCTCCTGAAGGGTCGGCACTAGGGATTCCGTATTTGCGTATGGAATGAGTTACGTCGAAGACAACCGGATAGCCGCTTTCTGCAAGGTGATAGAACGAGCGGGGATCCACAATTAAATCGTTGTACCCGAACGTATAACCTCGCTCTGTAAGGATGATGTTTTTGTTGCCGGTGCTTTCAACTTTTTCTACGGGTTTAATCATATTTTCCGGAGCTAAAAACTGACCGTGCTTGAGATTAACCACCTTGCCAGTCCTGCCTGCGGCTTCTACCAAGGATGTTTGCATGACCAAGTACGCCGGAATTTGTATGACATCGAGCACCTCTGCTGCGGCTTCAGCCTCGTGCGGGTGGTGAATGTCGGAGAGAATTGGAAACCCAAAGGATTCTTTGATCTTTTGCAAAATTCTTAAACCTTCCTCCAAGCCAGGACCACGATAATAATCTACCGATGAGCGATTGTCTTTAATGAACGACGACTTGAAGATAATAGGTACGCCACTCTTTTCGCTATATTTTCGTAGCTGCTCGGCTACGTTCATCATAATGCTCTCGGATTCAATTACACAAGGGCCGCTGATTAGAAAAAGAGAATCGGCGCCGCACTGAATATCCCCAACGGGAATGATATTTTTTGACATAAGAAATGTACTTGGATGGTTTATCTGTTAACTGACAAATATAATGCGTTGAGGTTTTGTGTTCAACTTTTTTGCTCAATAGTTTTTCCCAAAGGTTGTTGATTACTTTTTTTGCCGAGTGGCATCTTCAATTTGAGGTGCATGTAATTTGCTCTAGGTTTTGTAACACAATAATCTCTATTGCTCATGCCAAGAATTAGTAAAAAGAAAAAGGTCTTTGTTTTGGATACCTCAGTAATCCTTTACGATCATCGCGCCTTCATGGAGTTTGCAGAACACGATGTGGCCATTCCAATTTCAGTCTTAGAAGAATTGGATAATTTTAAAAAAGGCAGCGATACTAAAAATTTTGAAGCCCGGCAATTTATTCGCGCGCTCGAAGAAATGGCCTCGCAATCTTCGCTACAAGATTGGCAGCCTCTGCGCGGGGAGAAGAAAGGAATGTTTCGTGTTGTGATGAGTAAAATTGCGAAAAGCATCGATGCCAATCAGGTGTTTATGGGCAATAAAATGGATCATCAAATTATCAATGCGGCATTAACGCTGAAAGAGGAGGAGCCTAAGCGCGAGGTTATTTTGGTGACCAAGGACATTAATCTACGACTAAAGGCTCGTGCGCTTAATATGCAGGCTGAGGATTACGAAACGGGAAAAGTAAAGGATGTCGAGCGATTACATAAGGGTAACGCCAAGTACGATAATTTTCCCCAAACCTTCATTGATGCTTTGCACAAGAAAGGCTTTGTTGAGTTGGAAAAAATTCTTTCGAAAGTCTCAGATTTTGCACCGATTGCCAATCAATATTTTGTCCTCACCGGATCGAAGTCTTCTGCTTTAGCATTTTACAACGCTCGTGAGGAACGTTTGGAATTGGTGGAAAAACGCCAATGCTACGGCATCAAGCCCCGCAATGCCGAACAAGCTTTTGCTCTTCACGCGGTGATGCATCCCGATATTAAGTTGGTATCTCTTTCAGGAGTTGCGGGAACAGGTAAAACGCTGCTGGCCCTTGCGGCGGCTTTGGAACAGCGAAGGGAGTATAGACAAGTTTATCTGAGCCGACCTATTGTTCCTCTTTCAAATCGTGATTTGGGATATTTGCCTGGTGATATGAAGGCTAAAGTGGATCCTTATATGCAGGCTCTTTGGGATAATCTTAAGCACATAAAAAACCAATTTAAAGAATCGGATAAAGAATTTCGCGCCATCGACGAAATGGTGCAGTCAGAGAAAATCGTTGTAACGCCTTTGGCCTATATACGTGGTCGAAGTTTGTCTAACGTCATATTTATTGTAGACGAGGCTCAAAACTTAACCCCACACGAAATTAAAACGGTGATTACTCGAGCTGGTGAAAATGCAAAATTTATATTCACCGGTGATGTTTTTCAAATTGACACGCCGTATTTGGATGAACAGTCCAATGGCTTGTCTTATATGATCGATAAACTATCGGGAAACGATTTGTTTTCGAGTGTTTTGCTGGAGAAAGGTGAGCGTTCCGAATTAGCAAATGTTGCGAATGCACTTCTCTGATAGGCGTTTGTTGCTGGTTTTAATTCTGGGATTGCTCATTCCTAGAATTTTTGTGTTGCTCGATCCGCAAATATTGCCTGATCTAGACGAAGCTGCTCTGGGTATACATGTGCAGAAATGGATTCAAGGAACGCATGTTAGCTTCTTTTTTCCGGGTCAAACGCATAGTTTTGTCTTCCCAGAAATGCTTCTGCTGGCTCCTTTGCTCGCCATCTTTCCAGGCTCGTTTGTCGTCTTGAAAATTGTTCCGCTATTGTTTTTTCTCGGGGCAATGGTTTTGTTGTTTTTTGCGATTCCCGAGCACCAACGAAAGCAATCGGTATTCTTGCTGCTACTTGTTAGTTTACTTCCTACATCCATAATTTGGAGTATGAAGTTGCGTGGTGGCTACGTTCCGGCGCTTTTCTTTTGTTGCCTGATTCTTTGGATTCGAAACCGATCCCGTCCAAGTGCATTAAATGATTTTTTCGTGGGCTGGGCGATGGCATGGATGTTTATGTCCCACACACTTATGGCTGTGTTTTTTGTTTTTCCAATTGCGTACTCGTACGTTGTAAAGGAGTTTCGACGAACCGAAATTTTCCCGGGAATGATTGGCCTGGTTGTGGGCTTTGTCTTTCAGTTTGTTGGTAAAAAACCTGAGAATTTATTTCCTCCCGATACAGCCCGACTCGCCGAGGGCTTTTCTCTATTTCGTTTACCAAGTGATTTAGCGACTTTCATCGACGGCAAATGGATTTTTTGGAGTTATGGCGAAGTTGGTTGGCAGACTATATGTTACGGTATTTTAGCTTTGTTCGTCATTTGGAGTCTGTTTCGTCGAGAGGGTATACACCGTTTGTTTATTTCTACAATGGGTTTTGCTATGTTGAGTTTTTACGGAATGTTTCAGCCTTTTCCTCTGCGATATTTTGTTCCGTTCCTATTCGCTTTGTTCATCTTTACGGCCACGGTACCGCTGCCTGCTTTTTCTCTCCGTTGGATTTTAAGCATTTTGGGATTGAATTTTATTTTGTTTTTTTTGACTCCATTTCATCACACTCATCTAGAGTTTTCAGGAAATTCAAAGGCTGCTATTGATGCAATTCTCATCGAGAATAAAGGTATGACTTCTGTTTTTGTTGAGGATGAGTCCTTGGCCTACCTGCTGCATTTCCGCGCTCGAGAACAGCAGCATTTTCGAGCAAAACCCGCCTATCATCGGTTTCAGCGTGACTGGTATGATGGTGAATTGGCTCTTCAACAAAATCTTCCGGTTGGCTTGGTTACGCAAGAAAAGCATTCCGGCTTGAATCCTTCGGCAATCATCGATCAATGGTATATTTATAATTTTGTTAGTCGAGATGTGCTTTTGCAATCCGGTTTTGAGCTTAAAGAGGTTCAATAACGAGGATGATTGAGGGAATTTGCCAGAAATTTTATTTAGTCCTCGAGGATATTGCAAATAATTTGCGGACTTGTAAATTTCATTGTATCATTGAATTTTGAAAAACGCTTTTCGAAGTTAGGAGCATAACTCACGACTTCGATGTTGTTTTTCGTTTTTTTAACTTTGAAAATCAAAACCTTATATAAACCTACATCGCATGAGAATACGTACTACTACGCTTTTGTTAGCTATTTTGTTTGGGAGTTTTTCGACGGTTCACGCCCAACGCTTGAAAGCCGATAAGGACAAAGAGTCTAGAGTAAGGTCGATTGAATTGGATTATCAGACTCGTACCGCTGGGCCAATGATGTTTTTTGATGCCCGTAAACACAGTTGGTTTGGTTTGGCTGTTTCTTCCGATATTATGGCCGCAATTTGGAATCCTGCGGTTAGGGATATTTTTGAAGAGTTCAATGCTAGCAAAATTAAAGAAATCAAAAAGGCGGGGTATACTCCTGTTCGTTTTACCTATTTAGAAGGACGTCCAACTCTGTTTGTTCGAAAGTCTGATGACAAGTCAGCATCACGTTTATACATTTGGCCACTAGGGGCTGGAAACCGTCCGATGGGCCGTCGTCCAACTTACATGGGCAGAGCGTCTCAGTGTTCGGATCGTACGCTTAGTGAGAATATTCGCGTCCTAACGGATCCGGAGTCGCAGGCTCGTGGATTTCTGTCACAGCTCAATTGTTCAAGGGGCGAGGCTATTGAGTTTTCGTATATTTCGTTGGATACTGCTGGAAAAGTAATCTTTGAAAAGAAAATTCGTGCTACCGAAGAATTTCGTTCACACGATGGACAACTAGTTGTTTTGAACGAAGACCGGGCTTTTTACGCCATTAAGCATAAAGGTAATCAAGGTCGTTTTGCCCAGTATAATGGTTTCTACGAAATCAATAAAGATGGAGCAACTTTTCATTCTTTGGATATTGACGGCTACGTACTGCGCGATTATTTCTTGCATGTTGGCAAGGACGGTAATATTTACGCTAGGGGCTTGGTATCTTCCAAGGTAGCCGGCGATATGATCGGTGCGGCAACCATTCGCTTCAACGTAGGTAGTGGTTCTTTTGATGATATTAAAGTCGAAGCCTTCGATGGTGAAGCCCTTGCCGCTTCGATCATCGAGAAAAAACGTATTAAGCCCAAAGATGTTGAGCGCGATGCTCCTGCCGTTGAGTTTATTCTCAATCAATCACATATTGATCGCAACGGGAATGTTTACTTATTTGCTCAGAATCGCGAGGTTAAAACCAAGCGAATCATGCAGGTATCCTCTGGTACGGAAGCCACCATTCGTCACTACATATATCGCGACATTATGGTGGTGAAGATGGCGCAAGATGGCAGCATACTCTTTACAGAAGTAATTCCTTCTACCAATGTATATTCGAATTTCACTCCAACCGAAGGATATTCTTTTGCCTTTCACCAGGATTTGCTCTACATCGTGCATCCCGCGTACAATGGTGATTTAGCGAGTTTTGATTTGGAATCGAGTAAAATTACTTTACCCAATACATTGGCCACAGCGAATTCGGTTATGACGGTTAGCACCATCGACAGTAAAGGGACTTTTAATTCCCGCGATGTTTTCGATTTTGCTCGTTCGGAGGCTATTTTTGATCCCGGTCACGTGCTGTATGACGGGTCGAATAATGCTCTCTTTGTTTTGGCTCGCAATGCCAAAAAGCGTAGGGATTTGATTCAGATGAAAATATCCTTCCCTAAAGAAGGAGCAAGCACCTCGAGTGAAGACTAATTTTTAGCTTTTCAATGCTGCTTACACTACCCCGGATAAATTCCGGGGTATTTTTTTCAATATTTCCCCGTTAGAACGAACTTTGTCGTCTTAAAAATTGTCATCAAAAAAAATAAATTATGGAATGGACTACCGTCAAGGAATATGAAGATATCACCTATAAAAAGTGTGGGGGAGTTGCGCGTATTGCGTTTAACCGTCCCGATGTGCGCAATGCTTTTCGTCCCAAAACCGTAGCGGAATTATTCGAAGCCTTTCTTGATGCTCGTGAAGACACGCGTATTGGGGTTGTTTTGTTTTCAGCGGAGGGACCCTCAACTAAAGACGGCATTTGGAGTTTTTGTAGTGGAGGTGATCAGCGAGCGCGCGGTCACCAAGGATATGTTGACGATGATGGTATGCCTCGTCTAAATATATTGGAGGTGCAAAGACTCATTCGCTTTATGCCTAAAGTTGTTATAGCGGTTGTTCCTGGCTGGGCTGTTGGTGGTGGACATAGTTTACACGTTGTTTGTGATCTAACACTGGCGAGTAAGGAACACGCAATATTCAAGCAAACCGATGCCGATGTAACGAGCTTTGATGGTGGTTACGGTTCGGCATATTTAGCAAAAATGGTTGGACAGAAACGTGCACGCGAGATATTTTTTCTCGGACGTAATTATTCTGCTCAAGAGGCTTTCGATATGGGAATGGTCAACGCAGTGGTACCTCACGATGAACTCGAGGCAACGGCTTTTGAGTGGGCACAAGAAATTTTGGCAAAATCACCTACTTCCATTAAAATGTTGAAATTTGCATTCAATCTCACCGATGATGGAATGGTTGGGCAACAAGTTTTTGCGGGCGAAGCAACACGCTTAGCGTACATGACCGACGAGGCCAAAGAAGGGAGAAATGCGTTTTTAGAAAAACGCAAGCCTGATTTCAGCGATATTAAATGGATTCCTTAATCAGGAAGTCGCACTTCGTTAATATCTAGCTTTTCACCAAAGAAAAGTTCAGCTTGCTTTACAAAGGATTGTGTTAAGTCGGATAGGTAAAATCTTGTTTTGCCTGTCCGACTTTCGCTTTTTGTGAGTAATTCTTTTTGTTTGAGACTGGCGTGTATCCACTCGGCAACAATTTTAGGTGTGTTTACAATGTGATTGTTGGGATGGAGTAGGGGTTTTATTTCATCTTCCAAAAGCGGGTAGTGGGTACATCCGAGAATAAACGCCTCGGTTTGACCTACCGGGTCGTTATGCAAGTATGCATTCAGGACAGATTGAGCTACGGGTCCGTTGATAAATCCTTCTTCGATCATTGAGGCTAGTAGGGGAGTAGCTTTAGCGATTACCTTTGGTTGATTGAGGTTTGTTGATAGAATTCTTTGGTAGGTTGCCGAGCCAATTGTTGCTTTTGTGCCGATCACCCCGATGGAACTAAAACCGTTAAGCTCACAGTATTTGGTTACCGGATCAATTACATTGATGATTTCGACATTAGGAAAGGTGTCTACCAGGGTTTGATAAGCGTTGGCTGAGGCCGAATTGCACGCAACAACAATGGTCTTCGCATTCTGTTCCATCAGAAATTTCGTGATGGCTAAACTGTACCGTTTTATAGCATCACTGGATTTTTCCCCGTAGGGCAGATGAAGAGTGTCGCCGAAATATATAATGTCTTCCAGCGGCATTTTCGCGTGTATAGCACGCGCTACGGTCAATCCGCCTACACCGGAATCAAAGACTCCTATTGGTCCACTGTGGTGAGTTTGGTACATAGAGCTCCAAAATTTTGATGAATGAGGGTTGGTGCATTAACAAAAAACTGCGACACCAAAGGTATCGCAGTTTTTTAAAAGATATCGAAAGCGTGAATTTAATTCTTACTTTTCGAGTTGTTTTTTCACTAATGGTGCAACGTCTTCACCATTTGCAAAAAGTACGGTTTTACCTCTCGATGAATCGAGGATGTAGATGAATCCATGCTCATTAGCAACGGCAGCAATAGCTTTTTCAACTCTATCGTAGATAGGAGTGAGTTCTTTCGCTTCTTCAGTCTGTAGGTTTTGCTGAGCTTCTTCAATAAACTCTTGGATTTTACCTTGCATTTCTTGAAGTTCACGCACTTTACGTTGACGAACCAATTCGGTCAAATCAGCGGCATCTCTTTCCAGACGATCTGCTTTTTCTCTTAGTTCTTTTTGCATTTCCATGATTTCACTCTCCAGACTGGCTTGAAACTTCTCCATATTTTCTTGGGCAGTTTGGAAGTCAGGTAAAGAACGAACCAATTCGTTTAGATTTACGTGTCCGATTTTTTGAGCCTGCAATCCAGCACTTAAAGTGATGGCGAGGATTCCGAATAGGGTTGCTAGTTTGTTTTTGATTGTCATAAATTGTGTATTTAACTTAACGATATCCGAGTTTAGCTAGGACTTCATCACTGATGTCCATTTTTTCGCTTACATATAAAATAGTAAGCGCATTGGCTCTGTCGAGAACCAAATCATATTTACGCTGCAAAGCTACGTCTTGAATGGCATTGTAAACTTGGTCTTGAATAGGTTTTACCATTTCCATACGTTTTTGGAACAATTCACCTTTGGGTCCGAAGTACTTTCTTTGCAATTCTCGAGCCTCTTTTTCTTTTTTAGCAATTGCCTCCTCTCTTTCGCGGCGCATTTCTTCGGTTAGAAGAACTTTTTCTGCTCGATATGACTTCGCCAATGCTTGAGCTTCCATCATAAGGGCTTCAACTTCTCCTTCCCAATTGCCAGAAAGTTGATCGAGTTCTTTTTGTGCGGAGTTGTATTCAGGAATTCGACGCAGTATTTTTTCCGTATCAACAATGGCAATACGCTGTTGCTGAGCAAAAATACGAACGGGGTGCAAAAGTCCCAAAAGCACTACGATAGCAAGCAGGACTGATGCCCCGCCAGATTTCGTGGTTGGGTATTGAGTTTTGGGTTGGTTACTATGCGTTTGGACGCTCAGGTACATGAGAAATGCGAATTAAAATTGTTGACCAATGATGAAGTGTGTATTCCATCCACTTGGGGCAGATCCACCAACGATGGGGTCAAACCCATATCCAAGGTCTATGCCAAGTAATCCAAACATGGGCATGAATATGCGTAAACCAGTTCCAACGGACCTTCTTAGGTTAAAAGGATTGAAGTCTCGGATGTCGAGATGGTTATTTCCCGCTTCGGCAAATATGATGGGCCAGATTTGCGCGCTTGGATTTGGTGAAACCAAAAAGCGCAGTTCCGCCGTAAATTTGTTGTAAACGGTACCCCCTACGTTGAAGTTTTGTGGATTTGGGATGATGGAGTTGTTGGGGTAACCTCGTAAGGCAATGATTTCGCGACCGTCGAGTGCGAAGTTCATCAATCCATCACCTCCCATGAAGAAGCGCTCAAATGGTGAGATGGCTAAATTCCGGTTATAACGCCCCATGAAGCCAAATTCCATGTGTGTGCTTAGGACAATGTTTTTATAAATTTCGGTGTAGGACGTCCAGTCGAATTTCCATTTGTGGTATTCCAAAAGTCGGTATGCTTCAGCGCCAACCAACTCTGAGGGATCGATGTTACGGATGATGCTAAATGGCGGGGTGAGTTTCAAACTGATATTGAACATACTACCACGGGTAGGGAAGATGGGGACATCGGTGTTGTTTCTCCCCAAGCGAACCATGTAGCTGATATTGTCTGAGGTTCCGTTGCGGAATTCGGGAATTCCTAGTTCAAATTCACGTAGATTATAACGCTTGATGTCGACGGCTTGGTAGAGCGTGAAATAGTCATCAGGCCATTTTACTCTTCGTCCTAGCCCAACTGTAGCACCTGTAATTCTCAGTGAGTTTTCATCGATATTTCCGGAAAAGAAACCTAGATTTTGTACGGAATGGAAAAGGGAAACGGTGAGTGCATTGGGTTTTTTTCCACCCAACCAAGGCTCGGTAAAGGAGATACTGTAGTTCTGGAAAAATCGTCCGGTACTTTGAGCTCTCATATTGATGGCTTGTCCATCACCGGTTGGAAGTGGTTTCCAAGATCTTTTATTGAAAATGTTACGTGCAGAGAAGTTATTAAAACTCAAGCCGAGCGTACCCACGACAAAGCCGGCTCCCCAACCTCCTTGGAGTTCAAGTTGACTGGTGCTTTTTTCCACTAACACATATTCGATGTCCACCATTCCCGTTTCGGGATTCGGGACGGGCTTTACATCGAGTTCGGAGGGTTCAAAGTATCCGAGCTGCCCCAATTCACGCATGGTTCTTTGAATATCTGAGCGGCGGAATAATTCTCCTGGTCGTGTGCGAATCTCACGCATAACCACGTGGTCGTTTGTGCGGTCGTTACCTGATATCGTAACTCGGTTAATGGTCGCTTGTTGACCTTCTCTGATGCGCATTTCCAAATCGATGGAGTCGTTATCTATCGAGGTTTCAATAGGTGATAGATTGAAAAACAGATAGCCATTATCGAGGTATAGCGATGTAATGTCACGACCGTTTCTATCCGCAAAAAGTCGTTCTTGTAGTAATTTTGAGTCGTAAGGATCGCCGGGCTTAATTCCTAGGATATTCGAAAGAGTTTCGTTGGAATATTTGGTATTTCCTAGCCATTCGATATTTCGGAAGAAATACTTACGGCCTTCTTCGATTTTAATGTTGAGGACAACTCGATTTTCGCTGACAAAAAACAGCGTATCTTTAACTACTCGCGCATCACGAAAACCATTTTCGTTGTATTTGTCAATGATCCTAGTTAAGTCTTCTTCGTATTCTTCTTGCAAATATTTGGAACTTTTGAAAATATTCCACCAGCGGTGTCTTTTGGTATCTTTCATGGCCTTTCGCAAGGCGGCAGAAGATAATGAGGTATTTCCTTGGAATTGGATCTCATCGATTTTGATGCGCTCCCCGGTATTCACAGATATCCCCATTATGACGGCGTTATTTTCGGCCGTATCGCGAATTACTCTAACCTTTACAGTTGTATTGAGGAAGCCGCGATCGATAAAATATTGACGGGTTTTATTTTCTGCTTGTATGATTAGGTTGTCGGTAACGACTTTGCCTCTTGCAAGTTTGAGCAATTCCCGCAAGTCGTCTTTTCGAGCTTTTTTAATTCCGGTGAAGTAATATTTGGACAGTTTGGGAAGTTCCTGAACTTGAATATTCAGAAATATAATCCGTCCTTTTTTAGCGGTCACAAAAATCTTAACGTCGTCGAAAAGACGTTGTTTCCATAGATTTTTTATAGCTTCGGAAAGTTTATCTGAAGGAATCGTAATGCGGTCTCCTACGTTCAATCCGGCCAGTAAAATGATAACATTGTGATCGAGGTTATTGGTTCCTGTAACGGTAATACCGCCAATTTCGTACTCCAAATCGGGTATAAGCTCAATTTCAATTTTTGGTAGCGTATCTTGACTCCAGAGGAGTATAGGCAGCAGGAGTAAGCTCAGTATGGCGCTGAGAGATTTTGTCATAGAGTATTTTCTTCGGCTATTTGTTCGCTGGTTTTACCAAATCTTCTTTCCCGATTTTGGTAGTCAATGAGTGCATTTTCAAGATCTTCACGCGTGAACTCCGGCCAGAGTTTATCGCTAAAATAGAGTTCACAGTAGGCAATTTGCCACAAGAGGTAGTTGCTGACCCGCATTTCTCCGCCAGTGCGAATGAGTAAATCCGGATCGGGCATTCCAAAGGTAAACAGATTATTGGCAATCAAGGATTCGTCGATGTCGCTGATGGTTATTTGACCTTCGATTAATTTCTGACCAATTTTTTTCATACAGTGCACCATCTCTATTCTCGAGCTATAGCTAAGTGCAAGCGAGAGTGTCATGCGACCATTTTGTGCTGTTTTGTCCATTACTTCGAGCAGTTCGCGACGGCATTTCGCCGGTAACAGACTAATATCTCCAATAGCAGATAGTCGTATTTCGTTTTTCATCAATGTTGTAAGTTCTTTTTTCAAAGAGCTTACAAGCAGTGTCATAAGGGCTTTGACTTCCGATTGTGGCCGACTCCAGTTCTCAGTGGAAAAGGCGTACACGGTGAGATACGAAACACCTAATTCTGCACAGGCAGTGGTTATTTCGCGCAAAGTATCCACTCCATTTTTATGGCCAATGGATCGAATAAACCCCTTTTTTTTCGCCCATCGACCGTTTCCGTCCATAATAATGGCCAGATGTCGTGGTATTCGAAGTAGGGAGTTATTGTTTTTGTCGCTCATTAACAGTGTTTTATAAACTTAAAACCTCGCGCATTTTTCACGTGCCGAATATAGTTTAAAACTTAACGTAATCCCCGAAAAAATATACCAATCATCGCGATTGGGATTTCCTCTTAATTGTCCATTGGTTGATCTTGGGTCTCCACTGCGGTCAGATAAGGCTGCGGCCACAGGACCATTTTGTTGAGCTAGTAGCGCTGGGTCTGCATAAAAGCCACTAACGTCGTCGAGGAAGTCGGTCCCGGTACGGCGAAATCCAACCTCTGCTCCAAGGGTAATGGTTTTGTTTACGGAAAGTTTCCAGCCAATACCAAAGGGTAAAATGTAATCGGCCAAACTGTAGGGTGCTTCGTTGGTTAAACTCGATCCTTGGCCTTCTGTCCCCAAGGGTTGCAGTCGAACCATCTCGCCTTCAAATTCGGTCATGGGGTCGAAAAAGAAGAGTCCTAGTCCGCCAAATACGTAAAGCGATTGTGAGCCTTTTTTACGGCCTATAAACTCGAAAAAGTTAAATTCAAACCAGAGCGCGACTTCTTGGATTTCGCTAACGAAATTAAGATTCCGATTTTGTCGCCATGCCCAATTGGCATTTGCATCATCGGCCATAACCATTCCTTGGTTATAGGATACCCGCATGGACCAGTAGTTATTGAGATTTGTTCGGTAAAATGCTCCGGCGTACCAACCGGTTGGAATATGAAAATTATTGGGTCCTACATCGCCGATGAAGTTTGATCCGCCGCCCGTTAGCCCAATTTCAAAGCGTTGGGCTACCAAGCTCGAATTGCACATCAATACGCAGAATGTAAGTAATATAAAACCCGTTTTTCCCATGTAAAACAATCAGTTTCTAAAGTCTTTTCCCCAATACAGTTTTTCGCGTAGGGTTTTGGTGAACTTTTGCTGTTCTGTTTGCACCATTTTTATCGTAAAATCTGCTTTTTTTACACGCAGTTCAGTGGCTACAGGCATGCTTTCTATCCTCGAATCGAGTGAGGTTAAAAAATTTGCTTCTCTGGACTCTACGCGAAGCGTGATGCTACGATGATTAGGGATAACGAACGGACGTACATTTAAATTGTGTGGAGACACGGGGGTTATGACAAAAGATGCAGTTCCCGGCATAATTATGGGGCCACCGCAACTTAGGTTGTATCCCGTAGAGCCTGTGGGCGTGGCTATAATGAGACCATCTGCCCAGTAACTGCAGAGAAATTCATCGTCTAACCAGGTGTGTACGGTAATCATCGAGGTAGTGTCTTTTCGAGCAACAGTAATTTCATTCAAGGCATAAGGCCATTCAAGTTGCCCCGAACCCACTACTTCTATGTCGAGCAATGAACGCTCGTTGATGTGGTAATTGGCATTGACCAAGTCGTTGATTGCGGCTTTTATTTCGTGACGAGCGATGTTGGCGAGAAAGCCTAAACGTCCGGTATTGATTCCTAAAATCGGAATCCCGGAATCGCGCACGTAGGTTGCGGCATTTAGTAAGGTGCCATCACCTCCTAAGGTAATGAGGTAATCTGGCTTGATGAGCAGTAGGTCTTCTCGTGATTTCCATACCTTGGCTTGCGCCGGTAGTTCAAACTGGTGATGAAAAACGATATTATGATGTAAGTAGCATTCCAAGCCATTACGCACGAGCTCTTCGAAGAAAACTTCGACGTAGTGACGGGCATCTACCGAAATATTTGTGGCAAATACTGCTATGTTCATTAATGGATGATTTTTTAGCAAATAAATGGGAACTATGTATTCAGGTACCTCATCAAAGAATCGTAACGCTCTTGAAGGCGAACCTGATCGATGCTACGGTAAAAAGTGCCAACTACATCGTATTCGTATCGGCGAAACGTTTGGACCACACCGTCTAAATCTTCTTTATCGGTCATGATTGTGATTAACAAAGCGTTGTCTCCACCTGATTGTGTATGTAAAGATAGTATTCGTGCATCGCCACTTTCGGTTATTTGCGCTATCTGACTGAGTTGGTAGTTGAGGGGATGCACTCTCAAAACGATGATGCCTCCGTTTGCCGGCGGGGCGAAGTCTTTACACAAACGAAAGAAGGCTTTGCGCATACTCACGCAGCCTACTAGTGTGAAATCTTGACGTACCACCGGTAAGAGTTCAATTTGATGTTCCGACATAAGTCTGAAGGCTTCGACTTCTCCAGAGTTTTCAACGAGCGAAACGGGAGCGGGTAGGAATTCCACTAAGGACAAAATCTTTGCACTCGGGGCATTTTCCAAAAGTTGATCTTCAGATATAATTGCCCGGAGTTTGTCGTTTTCTACAATCACAACGTGTTGCAACAACTGATCCTGAATGCGATCAAGAGCATCCTGAACAGTTTCGTTGACTTCCAACGGATGAATTGCGATATCAATGAGTTTGTCTACGAGCATTTTGGTGTTTTTCTTAGAACGCCAAATTAACGAAAGAAGCGGCAAAGAAAAAGGTTAAACCTGTAAATTCGCTAAATTTTTATTGGCGAGTTGACCACAAGCGGCGTCGATGTCGCTACCTCTGCTCTGTCTTACTTTGGCTACTACACCAATTTCCCCTAGGGCGTCTTGATAGGCTTTGATGACTTCTGCTTCTGCCATTCGAAAACGATCGTCTCCTATGGGGTTATACTCGATGATGTTGACTTTCGAGGGGACTTGCTTGCAGAGTTTAACCAATGCTTTGATGTCTTCTATCTGGTCGTTTATTCCTTTCCAGATGACGTATTCGAAGGTGACTTTACTACTGGTTTTTGAGTACCAATAATTCATTGCATCGCGCAGCATTTCGATGGGATTCGTCTTGGTAATGGGCATGATGCTTTCCCGGACTTCATTGCGCGCCGAGTGTAATGAAAGCGCGAGATTGGTTCTGGGATTGTCGTCGGCCAAACTGCGTATCATTTTGGCTATGCCAACGGTAGATACGGTAATTCGTCGAGGAGCCATACCCAATCCGGAGTCTCCGCAGATTTTGTCAATAGAACCTAATACGTTTTGATAGTTGAGCAAGGGCTCACCCATACCCATATAGACGATATTGGTAAGTGGTCTATTAAAATACTGCTCTGCTTGATTTTTGATGTTAACGACTTGATCGTAGATTTCTTCAGCGTTGAGATTACGCATGCGCTTCAAACGGGCTGTAGCGCAGAAATGGCAGTCCAAACTACAGCCAACCTGTGAGGATATACAAGCAGTAATTCTTTTGTCTGTAGGGATCAACACGGATTCAACCACACGACCATCGTGAAGCTTAACGGCATTTTTTATGGTGCCATCAATGCTTCGCTGCATGTCGTCAACTACGATTCCGTGAATGCTGAACATTTCAGCTAATTGAGTTCTTAGAGCAGCCGGCAGATTGCTCATCTCGTTGAAATCTTTACACGAGCGTTTCCAAACCCACTCTTCAATCTGACGAATACGAAAAGATGGCTGTCCTAAATCTGATAATATCGTTTGCAGCTCTGCGGGCTTCAAACTACGAATGTCTTTTTTTGTCATCAATGCAAAGGTACATTCTGAAGATTAGCCAAGGGATAAAAAAAAGAGGATAAGCGCTATGTGCTTATCCTCTTGATTGTTATGTGACACCACAGGGATTCGAACCCCGAACCTCCTGATCCGTAGTCAGGTGCTCTATCCAGTTAAGCTATGGTGCCAAATACCTCGTTGTTTTGAGGGCTGCAAAGATACAGAGTCTTTCCAATTACGCAATAGTTTCTGAAACTTTTTTTCGCCTTTTTCTTTTTACATAGGCTTCGACAAACAAAGCACCTATGATAATCAGTGTTCCAAGGTAAAATAAAGGTTCCATTTTTTCGCTTTCTCCGAAGAATAAAAACGCGAGAATGATACCGTAAATGGGTTCCATGTTGATGGTAAGCACCACTGTATATGGTCTGAGAAACCGCATGACATCAACAGATTCAATAAATGCCCATGCAGTGGCTAGGATTCCTAGGATGAGCAACATGCTAAGATCGCAATATCCTCCGAGAAAAGACCAGAAGCCACTTTCCGTGCATGTTCCGAGAGCAAACAATGATTCGTTGATTCTTCCGGTGAGCGCCATAAAGATTGTGATGCCGGTAACGCCTCCGATTAATTCGTAGGTAGTGATGGAAATAGGGGCGTGTTTTTCAACTAATTTTCCATTTACAACGGAGAAAAGAGCGGATAAAAATGCGCTACTAAGGGCCACCAAAATTCCGGTTAAATGGGAGGTATCGGCTCGAAAAATCAGATAAAGTCCACCCACGACAAGCACTCCTAAGCCGATTTCAACCACGTCAATTTTTCTTTTGAAGGCTATGGGCTCAATAAGCGAAGCAAATAGGGCCCCGGTACTCATGGCCGCCAGCGTTATGGAAACATTGGAGATTTTTATGGCGTGAAAAAAGGTGATCCAATGTAGCGCAATGATGAGTCCAGCGCCCAATAGGGGCAAGGTCTTCTTTAACGGCATTGGCCTGAATCGTCGTCGGATTATCAGATAGGTGAGAAGGGCCGCGACGGCGATGAGCATTCGGTGCCAAACCAAGGCTATGGCATCGAGTGAAATTAGTCGACCAAGAATGGCTGTAAAGCCCCAAACAAATACGACGATATGCAGTCGAAGTAGGGCGGATTGATTATTTTGGAGCAATTCGATAGAGGTATAAAGCCAATATTCCAAATCCTATGTTGGGCAGCCATACGGCCAACCAGGGCGCTAAATTACCGTTCGTAGCGAAGGTAACCGATATTTGCATGAAGAAAATATACACCACACAAATGATGAGTCCGATAGCAATATTGAGCCCGAGTCCACCCCTTCGCTTGCGAGAACTTAGCGCCACAGCAATGAGTACCAGAACGTAGGTTGCTGCGGGCCAAGAGGTTCGACTGTAATGATTGATTAAAAAAATGGTGATGGTCTCGGCGCCGCGTATGCGCTCAGCCTTTATGAGTTCCCTTAGTTCTGGGGTTGGTATGGTTTCTACATCGTAAATTCCCGGGGTGAGATCTGCGGGTTTGAAGGGCATAACCGTATCGAGTTTGCGACCACGTTCCAATCGCTCTACCCCGATGTCGTCAATGTACCGAATGGTGTAATTGTCGAGTGTCCAAAAGCCTTCAATGCTATCGTAACGAATGAAATCTGCGGCGATTTTACAACGCATTTCTTGATTTTCGAACCGCTCATAGGTGAATCGATAGCCGGTGCGACGTTGAAAATTGAAGTTTTCTATGAAGACCAACTCCCCCGGACGAACTTGTCGATGGATATTTTGAAAGCTTGACCTTGTGGTGGTATTGAAGTGCTTCGCTTCAAAATCAGATCGGATTTCGTTGGTGGTTGGTATCAGGTAATGGTTCAGTAAATAGCTTCCGGTTGCAACCATTGTTGCACCGATAAAGTAGGGCACTAAAAATCTATTGAAGCTAACTCCCCCCGTTAAAATGGCTACGATTTCTGTTCGATTAGCCATTTGTGAGGTGAACAAAATCGTAGAGATGAATACGATCATGCTGCTAAACAAATTGCCGTAGTAGAGCACAAAGTTGAAATAAAATTCAAAAACAATGGCCTTTAGGGGAACTTCATTTTTTATGAAATCCTCTAGGTTTTCGGCAACGTCAAAGACCACTGCGATCGACATAATAATCATGAGAACCAAGAAAAAGGTTCCTATGAATTTACCCAAAATGTAGCGGTCAATTTTCTTCAGCATTTACAATCTTGTTTGCAGTATA